>JAZLBG010000061.1:0-1152 GCA_045613585.1 Candidatus Fimenecus sp.
GTTTTCTTTAATTTACCAAAATTACCGCTAGATGATTAGATTCATCAGAAAGGAGCAAAAGGATGAGTCAGGCAATTGAAATTAAGGAACTCACAAAGCAATACGCTTCAAAATGCGCAGTCAATATGGTTTCCCTGTCGATTCAAGAAGGGGAATTATTTGCATTACTAGGTGTCAATGGTGCCGGTAAGACAACGATAATCAAGATGTTGTCCTGCTTAACAAAACCGACAAGTGGAGACGCCTTATTATTTGGAAAAAGTATCATAACAGAACCACAGCAAGTGAAGCAATTAATTGCTGTTTCACCTCAAGAAACGGCTATTGCTCCGAATTTAACTGTACGTGAAAACTTAGAATTAATGGCAGGGGTACACGGTTTTAATAAAGAAAAAACAAAACTTAAAACGGATGAATTGATACATAAATTTTCGTTACAACCATTTGAAAAGCAACGTAGTAAAACATTATCAGGTGGGTGGAAACGACGATTAAGCATTGCGATGGCACTTATAAGTGAACCGAAAATTTTGTTTTTAGATGAACCCACTTTAGGTCTTGATGTTCTTGCAAGAAGAGAATTATGGAAGGTCATTGAAAAATTAAAAGAAACAACAACAATCATTTTGACGACGCATTATTTAGAAGAGGCTGAGGCGCTTTCTGACCGCATTTGTATTATGAAAGACGGTCAAATAAAAGCGATTGGCAGTGCATCAGAACTGATTGAAAAAGCGAAGGTAACACGTTTTGAAGATGCATTTATCAATTTTGTAGCGGACGGTGATAACTAATGAAAATGTTCGTATTTGCTAGTAGAACCACAAAAGAAATTATTCGTGATCCACTATCTCTAGCGTTCGGCATCGGTTTCCCGGTCATTTTACTGTTGTTATTAAGTGCAATTAATCGTAATATCCCTGTGGATTTATTTAATATCGAAATGCTTACACCGGGTATTGCTGTATTCGGTCTTTCGTTCATGTCCCTTTTTTCTGCACAAATCATTTCTAAAGACCGCTCGAGCTCTTTATTATCAAGGCTTTTCACAACACCTATGACAGCTAAAGATTATATTTTAGGTTATACGTTACCGCTAGTTCCAATGGCATTTATTCAAGGTGTTGTTTGTTATGTGGTAGCGATGTTTCT
>JAZLBG010000062.1:0-12123 GCA_045613585.1 Candidatus Fimenecus sp.
AGGACTTGTAGTTTCAAGTTTCACTGTTGTTTCAGCAGGTCACACAGGCGTGGTACTTACATTCGGTGCTGTTGAAGATACTGTGCTTGATGAAGGCTTGCACTTCAAAATCCCGTTTATTCAGCGAGTAGTACAGATTAACAACCGTACACAGAAGATTGAAACTGAAGGCTCATCATCTTCAAAAGACTTGCAGATTATTTCTTATGTAGTTGCAGTAAACTATCACGTGAATAATGATTCATCTGCATCACTTTATCAGAATGTGGGTGTGGATTACGGTTCAGTTATTATTGTTCCTGCAATTCAGGAAAGCATTAAGGCTGTAACTGCACAATATACAGCCGAAGAACTTATTACAAAGCGTCAGGCTGTAGGTGAACAGATTAAAGATGCTTTATCAGAAAAGATTAATCAGTATGGTATTACAGTTGAAATCTTCAATATTGTTGATTTTGATTTCTCTGAAGAATTTAACGCAGCAGTTGAGGCAAAACAGACAGCTCAACAGAACGCATTAAAAGCAGAACAAGACCTTGCCCGTATTGAAGTTGAGGCAAAGCAGAAAATCACACAAGCTGAAGCAGAAGCTGAAAGTATCCGTCTTATTCAGGAAGCACTTGCAAAATCACCTGATTATGTTGACTACATAAAATGGAGCAAGTGGAATGGCGAATTACCAACTGTAATGGGTGATAGTGGCGTTCTTATCAGTATGGATGAGCTTGAAGAAAAGAAAGCTGATTAAAATTAAAAACAAAACTAAAGGGCGTACCATCTGGTACGCCCTGATTTTTTTATAACTTATTTGTGTGCGCCACAGTTTGCACAATTACCTGTGCAACCACCGAATTCTTTTTTGCCTTCTTCTGTATCTCTGTAATACTGAGTATGAGTATCTCTGTGGGTTGTGCTGTTCCAGATTTCTTCTGCAACAGGTGCCCAATCGCGAGCGTACTCGTCACACTTACTGCAAAGTTCGTCTGTACTTTCCTGACGGATTAAGTCAGAAGATTTTGCCCCTGTTTCTTTAATAAGCTGACGAAGTCTATCAGGATTTTCAAGCATTGGGCAAGGACGAAGATGATTGTCATTGAATGGCTGATTTTTATAATACGCCATAAATAACGGACTCTGTAACGCCTCAAGCAATGTGTGTGTACGGATATTTGAGTCAGAAAAATGAATGAATACGCAAGGCTCAATGTCTCCGGCAGAGTTAATATGGAAGTAGTTTCTGCCACCCGCAATACAGCCACCAACATATTCACCGTCATTCTGGAAATCCATAATGAAAATAGGCTTGCCTGTTTTGCCGTTACGCATTTTCTTGTTCCAGAAATAAAGTTCTTTTCTCTGTTCGGGTGTAGGAATAAGGTCTTTATCTGCACCGTGACCTACTGGCATATAGTTAAAGTTGAGCATATATTTTGCACCTTTACCGATAACAAAATCAATAAACTCATCACTTGTAACAGTAGGCAGATTTTTTCTTGTATAGCAAACGGATACACCAAAAAGACACTTTTTCTTTTTAAGCAAATCCATAGCCTTGATGGTAGTTGCATAAGCACCTTCGCCACGACGCCAGTCATTTGAAGATTCGTCACCTTCAAGACTTAATGCAAGAGTAATATTGCCACACTCATTCATAGCGTCACAAAAAGCCTCATCAACTAAAGTTGCATTTGTGAATATAAGGAAAATACAATCCTTATTATTTCTGCAGATTTCAAGCACTTCTTTTTTCTTGATAAGAGGCTCACCACCTGTAAGCCAATAGAAGTGACAACCTAATTCTTTACCTTGAGTTACAATGCTTTGCATTTCATCAAGAGTAAGATTCTGTTTGTGACCATACTCTGCCGACCAACAACCTTTACAGTTAAGATTGCAAGCACTTGTAGGGTCAAAAAGAATATTGAAAGGAATATTACACTTGTATTTTTCACGGTTTTCACGGACTGCTTTTGTACCGTAATAACCTGCGTCAATACCGAAAGAGAGAAGCACCTGCTTTACAACACTTCTGTCAATATCATTAAGAATACTTAAAGCAAACTGAGTCCATACATTATCTTTATCTTTGGCCACTTCCTGAAACTTCTTGAAATTTTCAGGTGGGAAAATCTTGTTGAAAATGGGCTCAATCTTATGACTTAATTTTACAATATTAGCATGTGGGTCTTTATCCACATATTTAAGTAATCTGTCAAGGGTAATACCAAGACCTGCTTTTTGAAGATTGTAAACTACTTTCATAATGCTTCCTTTCATAGTTTTTGAAATCATACACTACATATTTTATTGTAATTTGAAAATAAAGTCAATGTTTTATACACTATTTTATTATATTTTGCACACCAAAAGGGAAAAATAAACAAAAGTAGTAAACAAGTTAAAAAAATCAATAAAACAGTAGAAAAAAATTACAAAATATGGTATATTAAAACTTATCTATGATATAAGGGTGAAACTTAAATGAACAGTAAATCTTATACCGAAATCGCAAAAGGTGTAAAACTTCTTTGTGTAGACAGTAACAAGTTCAAGACAAATTGTATTAAAGTGGATTTTTATTTGCCTATAAACGAGTATTTTCCTGCACTTAATGTGCTTGCATCTCTTATGGGACATACCTCAAAAAGATATAATACAGTAAAAACTTTCAACTCAAAAGTTGAGGGTATGTATGACGCTTGTTTTGACGCATCAATTGCAACTATTGGTGAGAAGGTGAGAATGCGTTTTTCAATGGAAGTGCTTGACGATAAATTCACCCTTGACGGTAATCTTATTTCAGAAGAAGCAGTAGATTTTCTTGTTGATATTCTTAAAAACCCTAATTGTGACGAAAATGGCTTTGATGAAGAGTTTACAGCCCGTGAAATAAGATTTACACTTGAAAATATTGAAGCATTGAAGAATGACAAACGTGCTTATTCAGTAGCCCGTCTTCGTCAGCTTATGTGTAAAGATGAGCCTTACGGAATTGACCACGAAAAACTTGAAAAGCAAGTTAAAAAACTTGACAGTAAAGCACTTTTAATTGCATACAAAAAGATGCTTACAGATTCAACTGTTGTGATTACTGCTTGTGGTAGTATTGATAGTGAAATGCTCGTAAATAAATTCAAAAACTTTGCTGAAAGCATTGAGAACAGAAATCCTGCAAAGCTTGAGACAATTTTCATAACAAAAGCCGATGAAATCCGTTATTTTACAGAAGAAATGGAAGTTAATCAGGCAAAACTCGTAATTGGACTTCGTGCAGGTATGAATGACGCTAATGATAATTATTTTGCATATCGTGTTATGACCGATATTTTTGGTGGTGGACCATATTCGCGTCTTTTCCTTAATGTCCGTGAAAAAATGAGCCTTTGCTATTATTGTGGTGCAAGACTGCTCCGAGAAAAGGGCATAATTATTATTCAAAGTGGTATTGAAGAAGAAAATTACGAAAAAGCAGTTAATGAAATTTTCAATCAGCTTGATGTTATGAAAAATGGCGAGTTCACTGACGAAGATTTCAATTCATCAATTATTGCGTTAAGCGATGCGTTCAAGGGTGTTGAAGATTCCCCTGTTGCAATTTGTAATTTTTACAGTTCACAGGATTTTGATGATGAAATAGTAAGTGGCCCTCAGTTTGCAGAAAAAATTTCACAGGTTACCCGTGAACAAGTCATTGAGGTTGCGAAAAAAGTAAGCATTGACTCAGTTTATCTTCTTAAAGGGGAGGGTGCAGAAAATGAGTAACATTAAAGAAATAAGAAATGAACTCTTAAAAGACAGCTATTATGAAATTGACCATTCATCAGGCTTTAAGATTTTTGTGTACCCTAAAGAAAATTATTCTTCAACTTATGCAGTATTCGGTACAAAATATGGCTCGATTGATACTTGTTTCAAAAAAGAGGGCGAAAAGGATTTTACAGAAGTGCCTGAAGGTATTGCTCACTTTTTAGAGCATAAACTTTTTGAAAGTGAAGAGCTCGACGCTTTTGCAAGATATGCAAAAACAGGGGCTTCTGCCAACGCATACACTTCCTTTGATAAAACTTGTTATCTTTTTCAATGTAGTGGTAATTTTGAAGACTCTCTTGAAATTCTTCTGGATTTTGTAAGTAATCCGTATTTTACAGAGCAAACCGTACAAAAAGAACAAGGCATTATCGGTCAGGAAATCAGAATGTATGAAGACGAGCCTGGTTGGGAGTCTTTATTCGTACTTCTTCGTGCTATGTATCATAATCACCCTGTAAGAATTGACATTGCAGGTACAGTGGAGTCAATCAGCCACATTACTGCTGATTTACTCTATGAATGTTACGACACATTCTATAATCCTGCCAATATGGCACTTGCAGTTGCGGGTAATGTAACAGTAGAGCAAGTATTAAAAATCGCAGATAAAATGCTTAAACCAAAGCAGAGTAAAAAAGTAGAGCGAAAATTCCAGATTGAGCCTGAAAGCGTAGTTGAAAAGTATGCCGAGCGTCATTTGTCAGTTGCAATGCCTATTTTCGCAATCGGATTCAAAGAAAATGTCAAGACTCCTGAAAGAAGCCTTAAAGAGTCAATGGAAAGTGGCATTTTACTTGACATTATTGCAGGTCCAACATCTTCACTTTATGAAGAACTCTTGAAAGATAACCTTATAAACACAACTTTTGATACAGAGTATTTTGAGGGCTACGGTTATTCTGCACACATCTTTAACGGTGATAGTGCAAAGCCAGAAGAAGTCCGTGAAAGAATAAACGCAGAAATCACAAGAATTATGAACGAGGGCGTTGGCCGTGAAGCGTTTCAGCGTATCAAGAAAAAGCATTACGGTAGTCTTATAATGGATTTTGACAATATTGATTCAATCAGTAATTCAATGATTAGTGCATATTTCAACGGAGAAGGTCTTTATGACCAGTTAAAACTTCTTGAAAGCATAACTGCAGAAGATATTGATAATCGTCTTAAAAACGCATTCAGCATTGAAAATTCTTCAATGTCAGTGATAAAGTAATCGAAAGGGGAAATCACTATGAAATGGCTTACAGGATATACAGAAGTTAGTTTTCCGGGGCTTAATTTAGATTTGAATGTCTATGAAAATCTTGTTGAGTTTACAATTCCCGGTTGGGATATTGACATTACAATTAAATTCTATGGCGTAATTATTGCATTCGGCTTTATTCTTGCAGTACTTTTTGGTGGCAGAATGGCTTACAAATGGAAAATGAGCATTGATAAAATGCTTGATGTTCTTATCTGGGGCACTTTAGGTGGTATCATTGGTGCTCGCCTTTACTATGTAATTTTCCAATGGGACAATTACAAAGGTGACTTGCTCTCTATATTCAAAATATGGGAGGGTGGACTTGCTATTTACGGTGGTATTATAGGTGGTCTTATTGCTGCATATTTTGTATGTAAAAAGGTTGATTTGCCATTCTTAAAGCTTCTCGATTTAGCAGGTATGAGCTTGCTTATCGGTCAGGGTATTGGCAGATGGGGCAACTTTACAAATCAGGAAGCATTTGGTATAAATACAGATTTGCCTTGGGGTATGACAAGTGAAAAAATCGACGACTACATAAACGCTCATTATGGAAGTCTTGCTGATAGTGGTATTCTTATGGAGTCAGGTAGTCCTGTTCACCCTACATTCCTTTATGAGTCAATCTGGTGTCTTTTAGGTTTTGTAGTCCTTTATATTGTTTGTAAAAAGTTCCATAAATTTGACGGTCAGTTGATTTTAGGCTATGGTATTATTTATGGTCTTGAAAGAGCAGTGGTTGAAGGACTTCGCACAGATAGTCTTTATATAGGTACTTCAAATATTCGCGTTTCTCAATTAGTTTCATTGGCACTTGTGGTTTCTTGTGTTTTATTGACAATCGTAAAATTTATTCAGGTGAAACAAGAAAAAGAGGCAGTTGTTAAGGCTTATAAGGAGAAAAACAATGTATAAAATTATTGATGGTAAAGAGGTTTCTGCATCTGTCAGAAATGAGATTAAAGAAGAAGTAGAAAAGCTTAAAGAACAAGGCAAAAAAACAGGTCTTGCAGTTGTAATTGTAGGTAATAATCCTGCTTCACGCGTTTATGTAAATAACAAGAAAAAAGGTTGTGCCGAGGTAGGCATGGAGTCATTTGAATATGCACTCCCTGAAGAAACAACAACTGAAGAATTATTAGCATTAGTAGAAAAACTCAATAACGACGATGCAGTTGACGGTATTCTTTGTCAGTTGCCATTACCAAAACAGATTGATGAGAAAAAAGTACTTAATGCAATCGCACCTTACAAAGATGTTGACGCATTCCACCCTGTAAACACAGGCCATATTATGATTGGAGACCATTCATTTTTACCTTGCACACCTGCAGGAATTATGGAAATGCTTAAATATTACAACATTTCTGTTGAGGGTAAAGAGTGTGTAGTCATCGGCAGAAGTAATATTGTAGGTAAGCCAATGGCAATGCTTTTGCTTGGCCAGAATGGTACAGTTACAATCTGTCATTCTCGTACAAAAGACCTTGCAGAAGTAACAAAGAGAGCAGATATTCTCGTTGCTGCTGTTGGTATTGCATACTTCGTAAAAGAAGATATGGTTAAAGACGGTGCAGTTGTAATTGATGTTGGTATGAACAGAAACGCAGAGGGCAAACTCTGTGGCGACGTTGATTTTGAGAATGTTAAAGATAAGTGTTCATTCATTACCCCTGTACCAGGTGGCGTAGGACCAATGACAATTACAATGCTTCTCAAAAACACTTTGACAGCATCTAAGGAGCATTTTAATAAATAATTTTTGATTTGTAGGGGACGATGCCCACATCGTCCCATTTTTTCATAAAAGTAGGTGAGTTTATGACACAATTTAATATTACAGGTATGAGCTGTGCTGCTTGTGTTGCTCGTGTTGAAAAAGCTGTAAATGCAGTTGATGGCGTAAACTCTTGTTCAGTCAGTCTTCTCACCAACTCAATGGGTGTTGAAGGAAATATTGACCCTCAAAAAATAATTTCTGCAGTTGAAAATGCAGGTTACGGTGCAACTCTTAAAGATAACAAAAATGCACCGTCAAAGACAAAAGATGACGATGCGTTAAAAGATACTGAAACACCAAAACTCAAAAAACGCTTAATAGCATCATTAGGATTTTTAGTAGTTTTAATGTATATCTCAATGGGGCATATAATGTGGGGTTGGTGGTTACCTGAAATCCTTGCAACAAACCCACTTGCAATTGGTCTTTGTGAATTGCTTTTAACAATTATTGTAATGGTTATCAACCGAAAATTCTTTATAAACGGATTCAAAGGGCTTTTACATAAATCGCCCAATATGGACACTTTAGTTGCTCTCGGCTCAGGCGCATCGTTTGTGTATAGTACTTATGTGCTTTTCAAAATGACAACTGTCAGTGGTGAAATGGCTCATCATTATCTGCACGAATTCTATTTTGAGTCTGCTGCAATGATTTTAACGCTCATTACCGTTGGCAAAATGCTTGAAGCAAGGTCAAAAGGCAAAACCACAAATGCACTTAAATCCTTAATGAAATTAGCACCTAAAACTGCAGTAGTTTTGGTGGATGGAGTTGAAAAGGAAATACCCATTGAGGATGTGAAAATTGGTGATATTTTCATTGTCCGTCCAGGTGAACAGATTTCAGTTGATGGTGTAATTATTGACGGCCACACTGCAGTTGATGAATCTGCCCTTACAGGTGAGAGTATTCCTATTGATAAATCGGTAGGGGACAAGGTTTCCGGTGGCACAATAAATCAATCGGGATTTATTAAATGTAAAGCCTTACGAGTTGGTGAAGATACAACTCTTTCACAGATTATAAAAATGGTTAGCGATGCGGCTGCCACAAAGGCACCAATTGCAAAAATTGCCGATAAAGTTTCAGGCGTATTTGTGCCCGTAGTAATTACAATTGCAATTGTTACAACTGTTGGTTGGTTACTTGGTGGGCAAAGTGTTGGTTATGCCCTTGCTCGCGGAATTTCGGTGCTTGTAATCAGTTGTCCTTGCGCATTAGGGCTTGCAACACCTGTTGCCATTATGGTTGGTAATGGTGTTGGCGCTAAAAATGGTATTCTTTTCAAAACTGCAGTTTCACTTGAAGAAACGGGCAGAATAAATACAGTAGTTCTTGATAAAACAGGTACCATTACTGAGGGTAAGCCTAAAGTTACTGATATAATTTCAATAGATACAACAGAAGAGCAATTATTGAATTTTGCTTATTCACTTGAAGTGAAAAGTGAACATCCATTAGCAAAAGCCATAATAGAAAAAGGTAATGAACTTAATATTTCTGCAACAGAAATAGAAAATTTCAAAGCACTTTCAGGTAATGGTGTTACTGCAGAATTACAAGGCAAAATATTGTATGGTGGTAGCTTTAAATTCATAAGTGAACAGATTTCAGTTGATGAAAATACTATTAAAACTGCTGAAACACTTGCAGAAAATGGCAAAACACCACTTTTTTTCAGTATTGATAATAGACTGTTGGGCATAATAGCGGTAGCCGATACAATTAAAGAAGATAGCCCAAAAGCTATTAAAGAATTACAAAAATTAGGGCTTAAAGTTGTTATGCTTACGGGTGACAATGAAAAAACTGCCAATGCAATAGGCGATTTGGCAGGTGTTGACGAGATTATTGCAGGGGTGTTACCTGATGGTAAAGAAAAGGTTATTCGCACCCTTAAAGATACAGGCAAGGTTATGATGGTGGGAGACGGAATTAACGACGCTCCAGCACTTACAAGAGCCGATATGGGCGTTGCAATAGGTGCAGGGTCAGATGTTGCAATTGAGTCTGCTGATATTGTGTTAATGAATAGCAAACTTTCAGATGTCCCCGCAGCAATCCGCTTAAGTCGTGCAACACTTAAAAATATTCACGAAAATCTTTTCTGGGCATTTTTCTATAATGCTATTGGAATTCCACTTGCAGCAGGCGTGTTTATAAATCTTTTCGGTTGGGAATTAAATCCAATGTTTGGTGCAGCAGCAATGAGCCTTTCATCATTCTGTGTAGTATCAAACGCGTTGCGACTTAATTTTAAAGACATTTATAATAATAAAAATGATAAGAAAATAAAAACAAAAATAAAGGAGAAAAAAGTTATGCAGATTACAATGAAAATCGAAGGTATGATGTGCCCACACTGTGAGGCAAATGTTAAGAAAACTCTTGAGGGTATTGCAGAAGTACGTGAAGCAATCGTAAGCCATAAAGACGGCACAGCAATTGTTACTCTTGACGCAGATTTAGGTGTAGCAACTCTTAAAAAAGCAGTTGAAGAGCAAGGTTATAAGGTAATTGACTAACATAGTAAGGCGGGAAATTAACCCGCCTTTATTTATGCAAATTGGAGTTTGTAGGGGTCTTTTAATTTCTTGTCTCCCCTGAAAGGGGAGATGTCACGAAGTGACAGAGGGGTTATACTCCCAACAAAACAAACCCCTCAGTCTCGCATTCGCTCGACAGCTCCCCTTTCAGGGGAGCCGAGAAAATACCTATAAAACAATTCGCCAAACTCAAATTTGTCCAACTAAAAAAACAAACCGAACAGACTGGTTTCTGTTCGGTCTTTTTATACACTTATTTAATTTCATTAACATCATAAGGTGTACGCTGATACACAAAATAGTTAAGCCAATTTTGGAACAACAAACTACCAGGGCCACGCCAAGTAAGTGGTGGGGTAAGTCGTGTATCATCATTAGGGAAATAGTTATATGGAATTTTAATGTCTAATCCCTTATGTAAATCTCTGAAATATTCACGTGCAAGAGTGTCACTGTCATATTCACTGTGACCTGTGCAATAGAAATTTCTGCATTCCATATCGGCTACAATGTGAACACCTGAAATCTCGGAATAAGAGAGAATCTGCAATTCTTTAACTAATGCAATATCCTCTTTTTTAGTTTCTGTGTGGCGTGAGTGTGGCACATAGAAAAGGTCACTAAAACCACGAAGAAGTGGGTGATACATATCAAGTGGCTTGTGTGGGAAGATACCAAACATCTTTTCAGGCAACTTGTATTTTGGAATACCATAGTGGTAATAAAGAGCCGCCTGAGCTCCCCAACAAATGTGGAATGATGAATAAACGTGACTCTTTGCCCAATCAAATATGGTGCAAAGTTCATCCCAATAGTCCACCTCTTCAAAAGGCATCATCTCAACAGGAGCACCTGTAACAATCATACCGTCAAATTTCTGGTCCTTGATGTCATCAAATGTCTTGTAGAATTTAAGCATATGCTCTTTGCTTGTGTTTTTACTCTCATGAGTAGCAACTTGCAAAAGCTCAATTTCAACCTGCAAAGGTGAGTTACTGAGAAGTCTTAAAATCTGAGTTTCAGTTTCAATTTTTGTAGGCATTAAGTTGAGAAGAATGATTTTAAGCGGACGAATGTCCTGAATAGAAGCTCTCTGCTCTGTCATTACGAAAATATTCTCCAACTCAAGATTGTGTCTTGCAGGTAATTGGTCATCAATTTTAATAGGCATTTCGTCCACCTCAATTCATTTTAATATTTATATAGTACACATTTTGGTATTTTAACATAATAAAAAACTAATGTCAATTTTATTTATATTCCTTCAATGCATTGTATTCAATGTAGTTCCAATGATATTCAAAATCAGTTTGATTACGGATAATGTGGTCGTAATAACCGCGTTGCCATAAAACGTTATCTTTTTCACCTGTTATTTCCCAATACTTTTTTAGTTGTATAGGACTTAAAATTTCTTATGACATCTTGTAGGGGCAGGTCTCCTGTCAAGAGTATGATTGTATACAGTAGTGCAAGATGATTGTATACACATTACAATCTAGAAATTTTACGATTAATGAGTTGTCCTGTTGTATTAGAAAATTCAGCGATTTTGAAGTTTCGATAACAAGCAAAGAAAGAATCCCCATGGGGATTCGGACGGAATTCGATGTTTTCGTTAATCATAGTTTCACTTAAATAAACTTGCCAACCGTTAAATCTCACATAGCCCCAGCTATTTACTTTAATGACATGGTGTTCTCCACCATATTCATATTTTTTAATATTATCAATATATGTCCTGTCGCTCGGTATGTAAACCTCGGCAGGACATTTCATTCCTAATGCCTCGTGAGGTCTAATGTTATTGTATTTTATTCTCCATTCTTGTAAACCTCTGTCAGCATCAACTATATTGTTAAATTTAGTTTGATTCAATAATTCTGATTTCATAGTTCTATGAAATCTCTCTATCTTACCTTGTGTCTGTGGGTGCATAATTCTTCCGTGTATTGGAAGTACATCGTGATTCATTAACCATTTTTCAAAATGAGTATATCCATTTCTAAATCCTCTAAATGTCCAACCGTTATCAGATAATACAGAATCCGGCATACCGTATTCGTAGAAAGCTTCTCTAAAGCTGTCGGTAACTCCTAATGTATTCGGCTTTGCAGCTATTTTAATAGAAAATCGTGAGTGGTCATCTAATATATCTAAAGGAAAACATCTTGTTCCGTCGAGCAAAGCAAAATCACCTTTGAAATCTGTTTGCCACATTTGATTGCATTTATCTCTTTCAAATCTTACAAATGGTTTATGCTTTAATGATTCTTCTTCAGTAATGCAACCATTTCTTTTTAAGATATTATTGCAGGTCTTCACACAAGGTAAGTCTTCATATCCTTGATTAACAAGAACCTGACGAATTGTTTTTCCACCCCAAGCAGGATTATCTTTCCTTACAGATAAAATTAGATTTTCAGTTTCTAAATCTGTTTTATTACTGATATTTTTCCTTGCATGACTTCGGTCTGACAAATCGCTCGTTTCTTTAGCTCTCGCAATCCATTTGTATCCTGTTTTTCTTGTTATTCCAAATTCTCGACACAATGAACTGAAATTGCTTGTGCTTTTTGATGCGACGATAAACTCTTTTCTTAATTCTTCCACAGTTTTACTCTCCCACGGCATTTCAAACACTCCTTTTCGTGCTTTTCTATGCCTTTTATTTTATCATAAAACTGTATACCATCATCTTACACTACCTGTTTACTATCATACTACACTGTACA
>JAZLBG010000063.1:0-8832 GCA_045613585.1 Candidatus Fimenecus sp.
CTGTATCCTAAATGGTGTCCTCGCATATCTATTATAACACCTATTTTGAATTCTGCACTATACTTTTGTTGTTTTGTTCCTTTTTTTGACATGAAAATATGCACCTCCAAAAGTGTCTAACTTTTGGGGTGCATATCAAAACGGTAGTCCTTAATTTTTTATTCTGCTATCTTTTTGATTACATCAATAAACTGTTTTTCTTCGCTGAGTTCAATGCACCCTTTATCAACAAGTGCTGCATTTGCAGGATTGATAGGTAACTTTGCAAGAACTGGAACACCCAACTCTTTTGCAATTTCATCAACTTTGCTTTCACCATAAATATAGTGTTTCTTGTTACAATCAGGGCATTCAAAATAACTCATATTCTCAACAAGACCAATAATTGGAACATTCATCATTTTTGCCATATTAACTGCTTTTTTGACGATAAGTGTAACCAAATCCTGAGGAGTTGTAACAATCACAATGCCATCAACTGGAAGTGACTGGAAAACTGTAAGCGGAACATCACCTGTTCCTGGAGGCATATCAACAAACATAAAGTCAACGTCTCCCCAAACAGTTTCTTGCCAGAATTGGTGAATAAGGCCTGAGATAACAGGTCCACGCCAAAGCACTGGCTGGTCTTCTCTTTGAAGAAGAAGATTAACACTCATAATTCTTGTGCCAAGCTTTGACTCTAATGGATACATTCCGTCCGCTGTACCTTCAGGATTACCACTAACACCAAAAGCCTTTGGAATTGATGGGCCTGTAATATCAGCATCAAGAATTGCTGTCTGATAACCCATTGTCTGCGCTGTAACTGCAAGAGAAGATGTTACAAAACTCTTACCAACGCCACCTTTACCACTTACAACACCGATAACCTTTTTAACATCACTCATTGGATTGCCAGGAATTCTTAAATCCTGTTTTTTGCTATCGCAGTTTGATGAACAACTGCTGCAATTTCCACTACATCCACTCATTTTATATAACCTCTTTTCAAGATAGATGATTTTTGACTATTGTAAAAGTCATTCTGAACGAAGTGAAGAATCTCCTTAATTTGCAGTTGAGATTCTTCGTCATTTCATTCCTCAGAATGACATTTTAAATTATTTACCTACACAGAATTGTGCAAAAATTTCATTAACAACCAACTCTGTTGCCTTTTCACCAGTTAAAATCATAAGATTTTCAATAGCAGAATCAAGGCATACTGTAACTGCATCCATAGTAAGACCAAGCATTAATGCATTGTCGGCATCTTTTAACGCGTCGAGCGCCTTTTTGCAACAATCTTTCTGACGCTCGTTGACAATTGCAGTTGCAGTTGTGTCAAAATCTGCTGTACATAAAAGCTCTTCAACTGCATTTGTAAGAGTTTGTTTTCCGTCACCTGTTTTGGCTGAGATAAAAACTGTCTGTGAAAAATTCTTTTCAATTTCACCGTTTAGATAATTTTTATCTAAATCATTTTTGTTTACAATCCCTATTGCTTTTTTGTTTTTGCAAAGGTCAAAAAGTTTGCGGTCTGCATCAGTTAAAGGTCGACTTCCATCAAAAACCGCCAATACAAGCTCTGCGTTTTCAAGTCTTTTAACAGCTCTGTCAACACCAATGCTTTCAACAACATCTTCTGTTTCACGAACGCCTGCTGTATCTGCAAGTCGAAGTGTAATTCCACCAACATTTACAGTATCTTCAACAATATCGCGAGTTGTACCTGCAATTTCAGTAACAATTGACTTTTCTGTGCCTGAAAGCAAATTCATAAGTGTTGATTTGCCAACATTTGGGCAGCCTACAATAGCAGTATCAACGCCTTCCATTATAATTTGCCCTTTTGAGAAGTCATTTATAAGTTTTTCTAACTTTTCAATACTTTCGTCTATATGCTCTTTTAAATTATTTTCTGATAAATCTTCAATTTCTTCATAAGGGTAATCGACCCAAGCAGAAAGAAGAGCCATATCATAAACTAATTTATCGTTAATTTTCTTAATTTCTTTAAAAAGTCTGCCCTCAAGCACACCAAGAGCAATCTTTTCTGCCTGCTCACCTTGTGCAGAAATAATATTCATAACAGATTCTGCACTTGTTAAGTCCATTTTTCCGTTTAAAAATGCACGTTTTGTAAATTCTCCTGCCTCTGCGGGAATTGCCCCTGCATCATAAACTGCTTTAAGCACTTTATCGGTAACAAAAAGTCCGCCATGACAAGATATTTCAACAACATCTTCACCGGTATAACTTTTAGGTGCTCTGAAAAGCAACGCAACAACATTATCAATGTTACCCTTTTTATCAAAAGCCTTACCATAAAGAGCTGAATAACCAGAGATTTCGCAAAGCTTTTTGCCATTAAATGAAGAAAATACTTTGTCCGCAACGCTTATTGCATTTTCACCTGAAATTCTAACAATTCCTATTCCACCTGGGGCTTTACCTGTTGAAATTGCCGCTACGGTACTCATTTTTCTTCACCTGCTTTCTTTTTTCGCAAATCCTTAAAAAAATCTGAAAGAATTTTTGCACACTCTTCACCCATAATTCCACCCTCATATAATGGTTTATGAGTAAAATTCATATCAAAAAGGCGCGCTGCTGAAACGACAGCACCATTCTTTTCATCGGTTGCACCGAAATAAACATTTTTAATTCTTGAATTTATAATTGCACCTGCACACATAGGACATGGCTCAAGGGTAACATATAAATCACACTTCCAAAGACGCCAACCACCAAGATTTTTACAAGCGTTATCAATGGCTTCGATTTCTGCATGGTGCAAGGCATTTTTCACAACTTCTCGTCGATTTCTACCCTCACCTACTATTTTGCCATCACAAACTACTATTGCACCAACTGGCACTTCACCCTCATCTGCTGATTGTTGTGCCAAATTAAATGCATATTTCATAAAATCAATTTTTTCCATAATTAACGTTTAATACTTGTAAATGTAATTACAACCATAACAATAATTGCAATTATCATTGATATGTTTCCAAACAATGCAGAAACTTTTCCACCTGTTTTAAGTGTATTTACACCTTTTTCAAGTTTCGTTTTGTAATTCATTGATGAGAATTTAACCCCACCAATAACACCTATCACAACTAAAGAACCAATAATTATTGCACCTGCAACACCTGCTGCACTATCACCAAAAGCAGTGCTGACTGCTAAAAGGACTACTGAATACATATTGTTAACGAAATGAACAATAATTGATGGCCATATACTACCTGTTGCAATTGTTAAATAGCCAAGATAAATTCCACCAACAACTGTATATGGAATTTGTGCCATATTACCATGCATAATTGAAAATACAAATGAACTTGCTATTATGGCAAAAACATCACCATATCGGCGTAATGGTTGCATAACTACACCACGAATTGCAAATTCTTCAATAATTGCAGGAATAACAGCCATTGAAATTGTTCCCATTAAGAAACCGCTTCCACCGGTCATAGTTAAATCTTCAAGTCCACTTGTGAACTCTATTCCAATTAAAACTTGAATAAATAATGAAATTGCATTAACAATTGTTGATGACAATAACATTACAGGAATTGTAGCCATTGTAAGATAGGTTGCTGCTTTTCTGTTATAAGTTGTACCAAATGGTAAAACTCCTGCAAGTTTTTTTCTTTTTAATCCTATATAAACAAAACTAAAAACTACACCTATATAAAGAATAGAACCTATTGTTACATAAGCATAATTTGCAAGCTCTTTTTCATAGAGCAAATTAAAAACAGGAAAATATTTTGACAATACCATAATTAAAAAAGAAAATGCAAAAGAAAGCGCTACATAGAGAATTATAGCAACGCCAAAACGAGAACCCATTTGTTTAAGGCTTTTTTTATCATTTTCTTTTTCTTTATACTGTTCACTACCATAAGGTACATATGTTGGCTGATAATTATTGCCATAAGGCACACTATTTTGACCCCATCCGCCAAACTGACCATTAGGATTTTGATAATTTTCCATTGTTTACTCCTTTTGTCAGTTAGTTATCTGTTTTATCTTTTGTAACATAACCGCCCATAACAGTAATTGCTGTCTTTCTGTTTTCTTCTTCAAGAGTAATGTTTGTTTCACCATAAAGTTCTTTTTGAAGTTTCTGTGCTGCAAGTGGGTAATCAATAACCCAAATCCATGCAGTTGATGCAGAATTATAACCATAACGAGTATCTTTTGTAGGCATTGTTATTTCATCAATTTTGTAACCTGCCCAACCTTCAGTAAGTGCTTTTGAAGCATAACTGATAATAGATTTTTTACTGATATTTGTGCGCACATTAGCAAGAATAACATCTATTACATCATTAATTTCTGTAAGAGTTGCACTTTTTGCCTTTTCAATAAGAGCTTCAATAACCTGACGCTGACGAGCAACACGGCTAACATCACCATCTGCATCTGTATATCTTACACGGCTAAAGTGAAGAGCCTGTTCGCCATCAAGAAGCACACCATTACCACTTGCAATTTTATTGTTTTTGAGAGTTACTTTGTTAAGGTGATTTGCAATATACTGTGGAACATCAACATTTACACCACCAAGCACATCAATAACCTGTCTGAATGAATCGAAGTCAACCATTGCATAACCGTCAATTTCAATTTTATAGTCATTTTCAATTGTTTCAATAAGATATGCAGGTCCACCATTTGCACAAGCTGCATTTAATTTTGCATAGCGGTCAAACTGGTCCATATATGTGTAGCTGTCACGCATAAATGAAACTAATTTGATTTGCTTATTAACCTGATTTATTGACACAAGCATCATAACGTCAGTATTGCCCTTTTCAGTTACATTTACTCTGTCAGGGAATTCAGCTGATGCATCACTACCAATAAGTAAAACATTGATAACATCACGGCTACTCATTTTTTCGCCTTTATTTATTGCCCAGTTTTTAAGAATTTCCTTAAAATCATTACCTGCAACATCACCTATATCACCAAAATCAATGTTTTCTTCGTCAACAAATTCTTGATTTGGGTCTATTGTTGTACTTTCGGGCTCTTCAAAATTAATAAGACTGAATTTATGGCTTACAAAAACTACAACTGCAATAACGATTGCAAGAAATATTGCAATAATAGGAAGTAAAATCATTAACTTCTTTTTATTCTTTTTATCTTCTTTTATTGTTTGAATAAAATCTTTAAATTTTTTCATTACGATATCTTTCCTTTCACTAAACGAAAAAATTATTCCTCGTCAGCACCCTCAGCAGTTTCAACTGTTTCAATTTCGCCCTCATCTTCATGCTCTGCAAGAGAAATTGTAACAACCTTTTCTCCTTCTTTTGTCTTCATAAGAATAACACCCTTTGAAGGACGATTACATTCTCTAACCTGCGAAGCCGGAAGACGGATAATAATACCGTCTGAAGAAATCATAATAATATCTTGAGTTTCATCTACCATTTCAATAGCACAAACTTCGCCATACTGTTCAGTATGATAGTTTGTAAGACCTTTACCGCCACGATTCTGAACACGATAGTTTGAAACGTCACTTCGTCTGCCGTAACCTTTTTCACTGATTGTAAGAACTTTACCTTCGTCACCGAAAATAACCATACCTACAACCTCGTCACCCTCACCGAGAGTAATAGCACGAACACCACGAGCAGTTCTACCAATAGCACGAGCATCATTTTCTTTAAAACAAATGCTCATACCCTTACGAGTAGCAACCATAAGATTTTGTTCACCATCAGTAAGTTTAACCCAACGAA
The DNA here is from genome assembly GCA_045613585.1 of Candidatus Fimenecus sp. Classification (GTDB taxonomy): domain Bacteria; phylum Bacillota; class Clostridia; order Oscillospirales; family Acutalibacteraceae; genus Fimenecus. Next base: position 5,766 of record JAZLBG010000063.1, read on the forward strand.
GTTCGTCACCCTCGTCAAGATTAATTGCAATAATACCGCTCTTACGAATATTTCTGTATGCATCAAGTTCTGTTCTCTTGATAACACCATTCTTTGTAGCCATACAAAGGAAGTATTTATCTTCACCAAAATCAGGAACACGAAGCATAGCGGTAACTTTTTCTTCTGCAGTAATAGGAAGAATATTAACAATATTCATACCCTTACTTGTACGAGTTCCTTCAGGAATTTCGTAACCTTTAAGTCTGTACATCTTACCTTCAGATGTGAAGAAAAGAATATAGTCGTGAGATGAACAAATAAACATACTTTCAGCATAGTCTTCTTCACGACGGCTCATACCCTTGATACCCTTACCACCACGACGCTGTACCTGATAAGTTTCAACAGGCTGACGTTTGATGTAACCCATCTTTGTAAGAGTAAATACGCAGTCTTCCTCTGCAATAAGGTCTTCAATATCAACTTCACCAAGAACATTTGAAATTTCTGTTCTTCTTTCGTCACCGAATTTTTTGCCGATAACTGAAAGCTCATCTTTAAGAATTTCTTTAACTTTTGCTTCTGAGCCGAGAATTTCAAGATATTCAGCAATCTTAATTCTCAATTCGTCACGCTCTGCAATAATTTTTTGGATTTCAAGACCTGCAAGTTGACCAAGACGGAATGCAACGATTGCAGATGCCTGTGGGTCATCAAAATCAAATTTTTCCATAATAGCAACTTTTGCTTCTGCCTGACCACCTTTACAAGCACGAATTGTTGCAATAATTTCATCAACAATATCAATAGCACGAGCAAGACCTTCAAGAATATGCTCACGAGCCTGAGCTTTATTCAAATCATATTGAGTTCTTCTTGTGATAATTTCACACTGGAACTTAATATATTCTTCAATAATCTGTTTAAGTGTAAGAATTTTTGGCTCACCATTAACAAGGGCAAGTTGAATAATACCATAAGAAATCTGAAGTTGTGTCATCTGATAAAGCTGATTAAGAACAACCTGTGGGTTAGCATCACGCTTTAAGTCAATAACTATTCTCATACCGCCACCGCGTTTTGATGAATAGTCATTAATATCAGAAAGACCTTCAATTCTCTTGTCCTTATGTAAATCTGCAATAGATTCAATAAGACGAGCCTTGTTTACCTGATAAGGAAGTTCAGTAATAATAATCTGGAAACGTCCTGTTTTTTCATTTTCTACAATTTCTGCACGACCACGAAGTGCAATCTTACCACGACCAGTTGCATAAGCAGCACGAATCCCTGCACGACCCATAATAATACCACTTGTTGGGAAGTCAGGACCCTGAATGTGTTGCATAATTTCGTCAAGTTCTGCTTCAGGATTATCAATTACACAACATATACCGTCAACCAATTCACCAAGATTGTGTGGTGGAATGTTAGTTGCCATACCAACAGCAATACCTGTTGAGCCATTTGCCAAAAGGTTTGGATATCTTGATGGCAATACTGTTGGCTCTTTAAGACGGTCGTCATAGTTAGTTGTGAAATCAACTGTATCCTTATCAATATTTGTGAGCATTTCAAGAGCAATTTTACTCATTCTTGACTCTGTATAACGGTATGCAGCAGGTGGGTCACCGTCAACTGAACCGAAGTTACCATGACCGTCAACAAGAATATATCTCATTGAGAAATCCTGTGCAAGACGAACCATTGCATCATAAACAGACGCGTCACCGTGTGGATGGTATCTACCAAGCACTGAACCAACTGTGTCAGCACACTTACGGTGTGGTTTGTCAGGATAAAGTGAATTTTCATACATTGTATAAAGAATTCTTCTGTGAACAGGTTTTAAACCATCGCGCACATCAGGAAGTGCACGGGCAGTAATAACTGACATTGAGTAGTCAAGGAAAGATTTTCTCATTTCCTTGTTAATCTCAACATTTATAATATTCTGTTCTTCAAGTGGAACATATCCACCAAGATTAGGATTATTTGCTTTACTCATTTTTTTACCTCTATTTTTCTCTGTTAAATGTCAAGATTTTGTACATACTTAGCATTTTTCTCAATAAATTCTCTTCTAGGTTCAACTTTGTCACCCATAAGAATTGAGAATGTTTCGTCTGCTTCCATAGCATCTTCAAGAGTTACTCGAAGCATTGTTCGTGTTGCAGGGTCCATTGTTGTTTCCCACAACTGGTCAGGGTCCATTTCACCAAGACCTTTATATCGTTGAACATCACAATTTTGACCCATTTCTTCAAGGAATGCATCTCTTTCTTCATCTGAGAAAGCATATTCGTGACGTTTACCTTTACTAACCTTGAAAAGTGGTGGTTGAGCAATATAAATGTAGCCACCATCAATCAAATCTCTCATATATCTGAAGAAGAATGTGAGAAGAAGTGTTCTGATGTGCTGACCGTCAACGTCGGCATCGGCCATAATAACAATTTTGTGATAACGAAGCTTTTCAATATTGAATTCTTCACCAATACCTGTACCAAGTGCAGTAACTACCGGTGTTAATTTATCATTACCAATAACTTTATCAATTCTTGCCTTTTCAACGTTGAGCATTTTACCCCAAAGTGGGAGAATTGCCTGAATTCTGTTATCTCTGCCTTCTTTAGCAGAGCCACCCGCAGAGTCACCTTCGACGATGAAAATTTCAGTATTTTCAGGGTTTTTATCAATGCAGTCTGCAAGTTTACCAGGAAGTGAGTTGCCTTCAAGTGCTGATTTTCTTCTTGCACTATCTCTTGCTTTTCTTGCTGCTTCACGAGCACGAGATGCATCAAGTGCTTTATTGAAAATAGCTTTTGCAGCCTGTGGATTTTCTTCAAAATATGTCATAAGCTTTTCATACATCATCTTTGACACAATTGTCTGCATTTCAGTATTACCAAGCTTACCTTTTGTTTGTCCTTCAAATTCTGCTTCTGTAAGTTTTACGCTGATAACAGCTGTAAGACCTTCACGGACATCATCACCTGAAAGATTTTTATCGTTATCTTTAAGTAACTTGAATTTTCTACCATATTCATTAAATACACGAGTAAGTGCAGTTTTGAAACCATTT
>JAZLBG010000064.1:0-8306 GCA_045613585.1 Candidatus Fimenecus sp.
CTGTATCCTAAATGGTGTCCTCGCATATCTATTATAACACCTATTTTGAATTCTGCACTATACTTTTGTTGTTTTGTTCCTTTTTTTGACATGAAAATATGCACCTCCAAAAGTGTCTAACTTTTGGGGTGCATATCAAAAACCTCGTCCTTTTCATTTTATTAAAATTATTAAACTTATTGATACATATAGGAAAACAACTCTTTTAACTCGCTATAATATTTTTCATCGATTGGATACGGGTTTGAAGTGTAATCAGGGAAACCTTGATATGGATACCAATAATATTTTCCTTTCTTATAAAGTAATTCACCTTTGAATTGATAAAAAATCACATTTTCTTCATAAGCGTGAATAAAAACTAGTTCCTCTCCCTCACTACGACTTGTACTTGTATCAACAGTTAAATCTTTTTCGCCATATTCTGCTTCCGTTATAGCCTTTACTATTTCTTCACTTATAGGAATATCTTTTGAATTACCATCTGTTTGTTCAATTTGTGCATAGTGGTATATTGGCTCGGCATTTTTCAAAATTTCACTATAATATTCCAGCTTTTCTTCTTTTACATAATATTGAGTTGCAAGAAAATCATAATCAGTATAAAGGTATACAATATCATCATTAGAAATTCCTTTTATATAATACAATCTATCTTCACAAAAAATTCTGTCAATAAATCCGTAACCATCAATCTTTGCCATATCAACTGCTACTTCGCCAACTTTACAATCAAATGCTCCATTTTCAGAAGGTTGGTACTTTTCTATATATCCCGTATTCAATGGAACATATTTTACATTGTAATACATTAAATACGAATAGTCAGGTTGAATGATACAGTTATTAGAGCCACTCATATATTTAGCATAAGTTTTAAATCCGTTTGTAATAATTATTCCCGAAAGCAGAATAGTGATGGCAAGAAAAATAGCAACAACTATAAAAAACTGTTTTTTCTGTTTCTTTATATTTGTTTTAGCTGTATTACAGACATATTCAAGATTGCCATAAGGAATAAAAACAGGTTGTCCCTTTGTTTGAATTTCGCCATTAAGCAACTCATTAATAGAAATTGAAAGAACATTTGCAAGGTCTGGTAATATCTCAATATCAGGGTATCCTCTACCTGTTTCCCAACGAGAAATTGCTTTATCAGTAACACCAAGTTTTTTAGCAAGTTCCTTTTGTGTCATTTTCTTTTGTTTGCGAAGTTCTGCTATAAATGAACCTATTTTTTCAGAATTCATTAAATCACTCCCTTTGTCCTCATTATACATTTATGCACATAAAAAAACAACCTACGATTCATAGAATTGTAGGTTGTTCTGTATTTTGATACTAGAAAAAATTAGCCAACAAGCCACTTATATTTTTCTACACTATAAAGTGGCACAAGTGGTAAAAGAATTGGAACTTTCTTTACATATGCTTGATATTCAGGGTCATTTCCATAGTTCTTATTCTGACGGATTTCAAGTCTTCTTGCTCCGCCAAACATTATGTAAACAATTGCAACATAACCGCAAATTGCACATAACCACTGGAATACTCCGTCAAGAGCTGTAACACCAGAAACAAAAACACCTGTCCAAATAAGAACTTCGCCTAAATAGTTAGGGCAACGAACAATTTTGAATAAACCAACATCGCAAAATCTTTTTGGATTTTTCTGCTTAAATTTATTCTTGGTAAAATCAGATGCTGATTCAAGAATAATGCCAAGTGCCATAATAACTGTACCAACAATTGCTGCTGTATCAGTTTTTACGCCATTCTGTAAGCGGTATAAAATAGGAGAAACTTGACAAACATAAAGTAATCCACAAGAAACCCATATAAAGAATTTTGCGATAAATTTCATATCTCCGCCATCTTTGATTTCAGTTTTCATTGTGTTTTGATATGATTTACTCTTTAATTCGCGTCTAAGCAAATACAAACCTAAACGCAAACCATAAACTATGCAAAGAAGAGACAAGATTACTGTAACAACTTCTAACGATTTCCAGAACATTACAAGCATTGCAACGCCAATACCTGCTACTGCAAATCCATATCCAATAGAAATAAACCATACAAATTTTTTGTAACCTACCGCACACATTACGAGTGCTACTGCAAATGCGATTAAAAAGTACATAATATTTACCTCTTTTATGTAATATATTTATTCGGCGGGAGCAAGCCCCCGCCCTATATTATTTTATCATTTCAGCGAATTGTTCTTCGTTGATTATAGTTACACCTAAATCCGTTGCTTTTTGAAGCTTTGAGCCTGCAGCCTCACCTGCTAAAACATAAGTTGTTTTCTTTGATACAGATGAAGATGCTTTTCCACCATAAGACTCAATAATCTCTTGTGCTTCTTTTCTACCGTAGGTTGAAAGAGTACCTGTAAGCACAAAGGTCATACCTTCAAAACGATTGTCTTTGATTTCTCGTTGACTTTCCATATTAAGACCAAATGATTTTAATTCTTCAACCATTTGTTTTGTCTGTTCAAGCGAGAAGAAATCAACTACTGAATCAGCCATAATTTCACCAAATCCCTCAATAGAAAGGATTTCTTCTTTAGATGCTGAAATAATGTTATCAAGTGTTAAAAAGCGGTCAGAGAGCAATTTTGAAGCCTTTTGACCTATATGTCGAATACCAAAAGCAAACAGAAGTTTTGACAAATCATTCTGCTTTGATTTCTCAACTGCATTCCGCATATTATCGGCACTTTTTTTGCCCATACCTTCAAGCTGTGCAATCTTTTCATAATCAATTTTATAGATGTCTGAAATTTTACTAATCAAGCCTTGATTTAATAGTGTTTCTAGTACTGCATCACCAAGTCCTTCAATATTCATAGCATCACGAGAGCAGAAATGAATAAGAACTCTCAAAAGTTGCGCAGGACAATCGGGATTATCACAACGAATTGCCGATTCACCATCTTCACGATGTACAGGAGAATTACATGACGGACAGAATTTTGGCATTTCATAAGGTAATGTGTTTTCTTCGTGTTTTACTACAGAAAGAACTTCCGGAATAATATCTCCTGCTTTACGGATTATAACGGTATCACCTATTCTAATACCTTTTTCGGTAATAAAATCCTGATTATGAAGAGTTGCTCGGCTAACAGTTGACCCTGCAACTAAAACTGGCTCAAAAACAGCAGTTGGTGTAAGCACACCAGTTCTACCAACATTGATTTCAATGTCAATAAGCTTTGTTTCTTTCTCTTCAGGTGGATATTTATATGCCAATGCCCATTTGGGGAATTTTGCTGTACTTCCAATTGCCTCTCTCATTGAAAAATCATCCGTTTTAATTACAGCGCCATCTATATCAAATGGTAAAGTATAACGAATGTCTCCAATTCGCTCAATTTCTTTTAATGTGTCATCAATATTATCAAACTTATTATAGAAAGGAATGGTTTTAAACCCTAATTCCTTTAAGAATTCAAGGGATTCATAATGACCTTTAATTTCAACACCATCAATTTGTTGAATGTTGAAAACATAGATATCTAGCTTTCTTTCAGCAGTAATTTTAGGATTTTTCTGTCTTATACTACCCGCTGCGGCATTACGTGGATTTTTAAATGGTTTTTCCCCATTAAGTTCTTGTTTTTCTACAATCTTTAAGAAAACCTCACGTGGCATATATACTTCACCACGAACTTCAATAAATGGGATATCCTTTTTAAGCCTTAAGGGAATTGTTTTGATTGTTCTGAGATTTGCAGTTATATCTTCACCCTGAACACCATCACCACGTGTTGAACCACGAGTAAATACACCATTTACATATTCGAGTGAAACAGAAAGTCCGTCAATTTTAGGTTCAACAACATATTCAGCTTCTGAAAAAACATCTTTAACTCTTTTATTGAAGTCACGAACTTCATCATGTGAAAAAGCATCCTGCAAACTTTCCATTTTAACTGTATGAACTACTGTTTCAAAAAGTCCATCAGCCTGACCACCTACTCTGTGTGTCGGTGAGTCTGCTGTTAAAAGTTCAGGATATTCTTTTTCAATAGAGTCAAGTTCACGCATAAGCATATCGTACTCATAGTCTGATATATCATTTTCGTTTTCTACATAATAACGATAAATATGATGATTAAGTTCTGCCCGTAGTTGCTCGGCTCTTAACTTTTTCTGTTCAAAATCGTTCATTTTATTCACCTTTGTTTTGAAAATCCGCAAATGTTTCTGGCACTGTACCAATAATTACGGTCTGCGCAATACAATAATTAGAATTCACTTCAGCGGTTGCAGAATTTTTTGGCATTATAACATAAATTGTTGCATTTACATTAACATAAATTTCATGCAAGGTTTGATTTATACCAGCCGATGTGAATGTATTATTAATAGTTGATGTTACATTGCTTGCAAGTGTAACAGTTGTTTTAATTTTAGGACCTTTACCTGATAAAGCACTAACACCTAAAATGGTACCTAATGGAATACTGATTTCACGACTATCAATATCTAAAATCTTATTAGATATTTCACTACCAATTTCACTTTTGAGCATATTCATTTTTATTGTATCAGCTTTAACAGTAGTTACTCTATCTTGTTTATCTTTTTCTATCTCAACTAGTGTTGAATATGTAATCCCATTTTTATATAAAACTTCAACAATAGCATTTTCTATTATTGAAGAAGCGATATTTTCTGATTGTGCAACAGCCACTTCAATTATAACGGGTTTTGCCCTGATTTCAAAAAATATTAGACCTATTAATAGAACAAATAATAATATAAAAGTCATTTTTAGAAAATTCTTTTTTCGATTATGTTTTCTCGAATTACTCAAACAATCACCCTAACTATTTTATGCTATACATAAAACAATTGTTTATGACAACAATATTTCAAGGTGATTAATGATGAATTTTGAAAAATATTTATTACTTTTTTGCGCGGGTGGTCTAGGTTATGGTTTTATTGAAATATTATTTAGAGGATACACCCATTGGTCAATGATTATAACTGGTGGCTCGGCTTTTTTATGTCTTTATATAATTAATAAAAACTTTGAAAAGATTTCAATATATAAACAAGCGTTATTTGGTGCATTAATAATTACCATTTTAGAGTTAACAGTTGGACTTATTGTAAATACAACATTCAACCTTGATGTTTGGGATTATACAAATACGCCTATAAACTTTCTTGGTATAATCTCATTACCTTTTTGTTTTTGCTGGTATATAATTTCATTAATAGCCTTAAAGATTTTTAATAGAGTTAATAAAATTATTGCAATGCAGAAACTCTATAAACCTTTACACCATGCGATGGGACTTCAGCAGAAATAGTGTTAGATATAACTGTTTCTGTTTTATCCCACAATTCTTTACATAAGTATTTTTCTGACTTTGGTAATGTAACATTTACAATGTTATGTAAATCTGCAAGAGTATAGCTCATTTTTGCATTTGAAAAGCCTTTATTAAATAAGCAAATTGCTACTTCATTATTTTCAAGTGGCTTAACAAGAATGTCACAAACAACATTACTCTTAACTCTTTTACATTGAATTCCAAGCTTATCTTGGTCAATTGCAATAACATCTTTATTAGTAAGTATTTCAAGAATCTTGTTATCAGTATCAATCGTACCATCAGTTTTGATAAAATCTCGAATATCATTACCAAGAATTAATGGTGCTGCCATCATAGACCACAAAGTAAAATGTGATTTATTTTCTTCAACAGTAAGATTACCATTACCTACTTCAAGCATATCAGGGTCATTAAAAGCACCAGGTTGTGCATATTTATCAAGTCTGACATTAACTTCATAAATACCAACAACAGATGTCCAATTTGGTTGAATGTCTGGTGTTGTTCGCCAAATATTACCTGCCTTTCCGCCCCATTTCCAAGGTTGATTCCAACCCCATTCGCAAATCGAATAAACAATTTTCTTTTCTTCACAATTATTTTCTTCGGCAAACTTTTTAGTGGCACGAACAAGTTCTTTGCCCATCTTTTCATACTGCATTGCAGCACTATCCATTGGAGATGCTACGGGGTTATTAATTAAGATTGTATTTGCACCAGAATTAAGGTGTATTTTAATCTGGCGTCTGCCTTCACGAGTAAACGCCTTTTGTTCAGAAATAAGAAAATCATACTTATCTAAGCCATTTACTGTAATAACACAAAACTGACCATCACAAGTATTCTTCTTCATAACAAGAGTTAAAATATACTCTCCATCGTCAGGCACAACAACATTATTAAATTCTATAGTACCCATTCCACTGCAAAGACCTTTTACATATGAATTTCCGTTATCTTCAATAACAACCTTTGCATCACCTTTAAGCACAGCATCTTTTGCAGGGAATACAATTTCACCTTCAATAGTATTTCCACCTATTGAAATACTATCAATATATGGAGCTTTTGTAGGGACTAGTTCGTGATGACAATAGTCGTATTTGAAATACTCAACACCCCACTCCGCAAAAGTTTCTGCATCAATTCGTTCATTATAAAGTGATGCAGGTAAATCTTCGCAAGTAAGAGTACCATTAGAAGAATAAATGCCTAGTTTTAAGCCTAATTCGTTAACTTGCTCAACCAACCATTTAATTCCGTGTGGGAAAGTAGTTAAATCACCTTGCATTTTTCCGTTTTCATCTCTCATGGAAGATTGCCAACAGTCATCTATATTTACATAGCTATATCCAGCATCACTAAGGCCGCTATCTTTCATAGCCTTTGCAATACTCAATATTACGTTTTCGTCAATTTTATTTCTAAATAAATTCCAGCTTGACCATCCCATTGGAGGAGTCAACGCTACACCATTATTATACATTTCATCTTTAACATAATGGATTTTTGTTTTTGCCAATGCCTTTTTTATTTCACATTTAGGGCAAATATTTTTATTTTTCAAATATAAAACACTACTACCAACAGCAGTACCCACTGCTGCTAAACCAGATAACAAAGCAAAACTTTTTTTCATAACATTTCACCTCAAATAAAAACAGGTCAGACGGTGTTTTGCATCATCTGACCTGATTAGTGCTTTACGGCCTTAATGCCGATTTAATTATTCTTCAACAGGAGTTTCAACAACTTCTTCTGCTGGAGCTTCAACTTCTTCAGCAACAGTTTCTTCAACAGGAGCTTCAAGAAGAGCTTTGATTGAAAGGCTAACGCGTTTCTTATCAAAATCAATTTCCATAATCTTTGCTTTAACAACATCGCCTACTTTAAGAACTTCAGCAGGTGTTCCGATGTGTTTGTGTGAAATCTGTGAAATATGAACAAGACCATCAACACCAGGAATAATCTGTGCAAATGCACCGAATGATGTGAGGCTTACAACCTTAGCATCAACTTCACTGTCTACTGGGTAATCGCGCTTAAGGATTTCCCATGGATTGTCTTCAACTTTCTTGTAACCAAGAGAAATCTTCTTGTTTTCTCTGTCAAGTTCTTTTACATACACTTCTACAGCATCGCCAACGCTTACAACTTCTGATGGATGCTTAATTCTCTGCCATGAAAGTTCTGAGATATGTACCATACCATCAACACCGCCAAGGTCAACGAATGCACCATAGTTAGTAAGACTTCTTACTGTACCTGTGTAAACTACACCTTCAGCAATATTTGCCCAAAATGCATCTTCAACTTCTTTACGTTTTGAAGCTACAACTTCGCGAATTGAACCAACAACTTTTCTTCTCATTTTATTAACTTCGATGATTTTATATTCAACAGTTGTCTTAAGAAGGTCTTCAAGTGAATCACTTCTTCTCATTTTAGCAAGTGATGCAGGAACAAATACTTTAACAGCACCGCTCTGAACAAATACACCTTTATTATCACCAACGATACCTGTAACAACGCCCTCACGGATTGTATCGTCAGCTTCAAGACCTTCCCAAATAGCGCCACGGTCATAAAGACGCTTTGAAAGCTTGATTGTGCCTTCAACATCATTAGTCTTCATAATGCGAAGTTTGATTTCATCGCCAACCTTAAGTTCAGCTTTAGGGTCAGCTGCAGGGTCATCACTATATTCTTCAAAAGGAACGTAACCTGTATGCTTTCTGCCAGCAATCTCAACCTGGATTTCAGTGTTAGTAAAACCAACAACTGTACCAATTACATTCTGGTCAGAACTCATAGCGCTTAATGATTCCTCAAGCATCTGCTCGAAGCCTGTTTCCTCCATATTAATTGTGTTTGTGTTTTCAAATTTCTCGGACATAGTTCTTATTACCTCCTTAATTATACTGTCAGGTGTTGATGCACC
>JAZLBG010000065.1:0-16851 GCA_045613585.1 Candidatus Fimenecus sp.
CAATAATGGTATGAATGAACAGTTCAATACAGAAAATGAAAGTGAAATTTCATTGGACAAATCCGCTCATCCTACGGGTAAAATATTATCCGAATTATTTTCGTATGGTGAAACCGAAGAAAATAAAGTTATCACAGGTCAGTTTGGATATCAACTTGGCAGAGTCGTGTATTTTCTGGATGCATTTGATGATTTTGAAAAGGATAAAAAAGCAAAAAACTTTAATCCGTTTATAAACAGTAACAATATTGTCGATGATGCTATGCTGACATTGAATCTGTCTGTTGGTGCTTTGACAGAAAACTTTAAAATGCAGAAATTTAATAATTTTTCAACAATAATTGAAAATATTATATATGATGGTCTGTCTTTGCAGATGGATAGAATAACAAAAAAGTACAGAGGTGAAATCAGTGAATAATCCTTATGAATTTCTTGGTGTAGGTAGAAATGCCAGCGAAAAGGATATAATGGATGCTTATAGAAGAATTGCGGGAGAAATTACCGATTCAAATATACCTGATAGCGAAAAAACCAAGAGAATGAATGAACTTAATAATGCCTATGACACAATTCTTAATGATTTGCGTGGCACAACAAATTATGCAGGAAACCAGAATAACAATAGTAATTATTCACAGTTTTCAGATGTTCGTCAGTGTATAAATTCAGGACGAATTGATGATGCAGAAACAATTCTCAATGGAGTACCATCTTATATGGTAAATGCCGAGTGGCATTATCTTAAAGGTGTTATTCATCAGCGTCGCGGTTGGCTTAATGAGGCGTATCACCATTATCAAACTGCTTGTTCAATGGAACCACAGAATCGTGAATATGCAGCTGCATTTAATTCTATGAACAACAATGCTAATGGCGGTTATAGAACAACTCGCAGACAAAATAATTCAAATGATTGTGACGGTTGTGGTATTTGCTCAGGTCTTCTTTGCGCAGACTGTTGTTGTGAGTGTTGTGGTGGGGATTTGATTCCATGTTGCTAATATGAATAAGTTGAAGTTTAATTCTTTCAAAACAGCCCTTGGTGGTGTAATATCTGCATTGTCAATAGTGCTTATGTTTTTAACAGGAGTTATTGCTACGCTTACTTATGCAATACCTGCAATTGTTGGGGCTTTATTAATACTTATTGTTATTGAAATAAGCCCTAAATTTGCAACATCTGTTTATGTTGCAGTTTCAATATTGTCGTTGTTAGTGGTTGCTGATAAAGAAGCAGCAGTTATGTATGCTATGTTTTTTGGGTATTATCCTATACTTAAAGGCTTTATTGAGAAAAAACTCAATAGTGTTTATGCTTGGGTTGTGAAATATGTAGTATTTAATGTTGCTGTTATATCCGCATATATTGTTGTGTCAAAAGTTTTTATGATTTCTTTTGATGATATTGACTTTTTAGGTAAGTTTGCATTACCATTGTTACTTGCAATATGTAACATTATTTTTGCCATTTACGATATTGCACTAACGCGACTTTTGTCGTCATATATATATAATTGGAGAAAATACATTAAAAGGGTGTTTAAGTAAGATGCCAAGAAGAATTCCTGATGTATATGAAAAGAAAAATAGGGTAAAATATGATTTTGAAAGTATTGCATTAAAAGACGCTCCCAAACCAAGTAAAAAGAAAAAAGAAAACTCGCACGAAGGTCACAGACAGCGTATGAGAGAGCGTTTTTTAAGTGAAAGTATTGAGAATTTCCAACCACACGAAGCATTAGAAATTCTTTTGTTTTACGCAATTCCAAGAGGCAATACAAACGATATTGCTCATGAACTTATTCGAAGATTTGGCTCATTGTCAGCGGTTTTTGATGCGAAGATTGAAGATTTGTGTGAAGTTGATGGCGTTGGAGAGCGTAGTGCCATTTTAATTAAAATGATGCCGCAACTGTTTAGAAAATATGAAATAGACAGACTAAAAGAGCGAGATATAGTGTTAAATAGTGCTGAATTAGTCGCAAAATATGCATCAAAATATTTCAAAGGATATACCGAAGAAAGATTATACTTAATGTGTTTTGACTCTATGTGTAACTTGTTGTGTATCAAGGAAATAAGTAATGGCAATATGAAGCGTACTCCTGTTGATTTAGGACTTATTGCAAAAATCGCCTTTGAAAATGAAGCAACAAGCTTAATTCTTGTGCATAACCATCCATCAGGGATTATGGCACCATCAAAAGCAGATGTTGATGTTACAACAAAAGTGGAACAGATGGTACACGACCTTGGCATGAGACTCAGTGACCATATAATTCTTGGTAATGGTGACGATTACTTCTCATTCCGAAAAAGCGAAAAATATAAATATATATTTGGGTAAAACAAAAGACCTTGAGAATTTCTCAAGGTCTTTTTTGGTGCCGGTGACCGGGGTCGAACCGGTACGGTATCGCTACCACTGGATTTTGAGTCCAGCACGTCTGCCAATTCCATCACACCGGCAAATATTCAACTGTGATATTATATGAAATTATTTGTAAATTGTCAATAGATAGAAAATATTTTATCTAATTTCTATCGTAAACACTTGCTAAACAAATTTGATTTTGTCTAACTGTTTTATATGAATTTTCTCGGCTCCCCTTGTCAGGGGAGCTGTCAACGAAGTTGACTGAGGGGTAGTCAAATACGCCTATTAAAGCCTATCTCTCCCTCCGTCAACGCTAACGCGTTGCCACCTAATTCTCACCTGCCGGTTCGGTCGGTGCTTCTGCTTTGCAGAGGTGTCCACCGGACACCCGCACCTCGTCAGAGGGAGGCAAAACAACACCATCCAATGAGCCCTACAAACTCAAATTTATAAAATCAACTACTTGATTTACAAACTCAAAAATAATATAATAATTTAACTAATCGAGATGTAGCGCAGCTGGTAGCGCGCCACGTTCGGGACGTGGATGCCGCAGGTTCGACTCCTGTCATCTCGACCACCTAAGTACAACTTAGGTAATACAACCGAAATCCCTTGAAATATAGGGGTTTCGGTCTTTTTTTGTCTAAAAAAAGCGGTAAAAAAGCGGTAAAAAGTGTGTTTGAAGTACACATGGCAAAAGCAATCGTTTACAAAGTATGAGTAATCGTTTACAAAGTACCACATATCGTTTACAGAGTGTAGGTAATCGTTTACAGAGTAACCCATATCGTTGCAGAGTATAAAAATTCCAATATTGCTATTGACATAAGAGATAAATTATGATAGAATGTTCGCAAAGAAGCGAACAAGGTAACTTTTTAAAACATTAGGGGGAAAAGAAATGAATTTTGGAGAGTTTATCAAACAAAAAAGAATTGAAAAAGGATTAAATCTTCGCAGGTTGGCAGAACTCATAGATATTGCTCCCAGTTATTTGAGTGATATTGAAAAAGGCAAGCGCAACTCACCCTCTTCTGACAAAATGGGAAAACTTGTTGAAATCCTCGAACTTACAGAAAATGAAGTATCAATAATGAATGACCTTGCGGCAGAGCCTCGCACGAATACTGTTGCACCAGATATTTCTGAGTATGTAATGCAAAATGACTCTGTTCGAGTTGCACTTCGCAAAGCACGAGAACTTAATCTTGGCGATAAAGAATGGATGAAGATAATCGAAACTATGACGCAAAGCAAGCGAGGCGAATAAATGATTTACACAAAACAAAAACTTGAAGAACTAGCTGATTCTGTTAATAAAGAATTCTTTCCTGAAAGATTAGAAGCTGCTATACCTTTAGATTGTTATGACCTTTTAGAAAAATTGGGGTGTAACGTTGAGTGGAAATATCTTTCTCCCGACGACAGTATTTTGGGTGCCACATTTTTTGAAGATGGATATTGGTATATCTGGCCAAGTGGTTCTTACCATAAAGGTGATATGTTCAATACAGAATACTTTTCAAAAGGCACTGTTGTTATCAATCAAAGGCTATTAGATTCCAAAGCAAAAACCACACGTAAAAGTGAGAATTTTGTTGTTGGACATGAATGTTCTCATTGGATAAAAGACCAAGAATATTTTAAAAATCATGAAGAAAAAGATGTTTTTCACATTTGCAAGAAAAACGACTTTGGTACAACTTGGTGGAACAACTATATGAGTGAAATTGAAATTGTTGAGCGACAGACAAATTATCTTGATGCAGCTATTTTGATGCCACGCGATATTGTTAGAGCAGAATTTTTTAGAGTTGCACGCTATAAAAACATTCCGACAAAACCTATTAAATTCCAAAAGTTTATGAATTCATGGGTATCAAAGTTATCAGACGAGTTCAGTGTAAACTTTAACCCTATGAAATATCGACTTCAGGATTTAGGAATAATTGAAGATTAAAAAACTAAAAATGAGGTGATGCTTATGATTTATTCTACAACATAAGCGACTGCTACCAACGGTGGTTTATGTTTAACTGAAACGCACAATCACTACCAATGATTGTTTCAAAGGATACGAAAATCTTTCAAACGAGCTTGCAAGAATCGTATCCTCCAAAAAATATTATAAAGGAGGATATTACTATGGATAATATCTGTATTTCTGATGTAAAAAGCAACGATACTGTTGACGATTCTTTTCAGGCATTTCTTGTACGAGATGCCGAATTTACCAAAGCCGAAGAATATCCTATCTTACATCAAGATATGATTTCCACTTCAATTCCCAAAAAGATAATGCCGTTCAACAAGGCTCTTAATTATCGAGGCGATTTGTCCGACACTTTTATTTGTTTTTATTCACCTGATAAAACTTTTGAAAGAGTACGACGCAACCCCAAAAAATATATAAATTTCTTTAAGAGAACGGCAGGAATTATTGGTTTTGATTTTAGTGTTCATGGCGATATGCCTATAATTAAACAAAAAGCACAAATGAATGACAATCTATCACTTACTTATTTTTTTGCTAACGAAGGAATTCCCATTATTCCTAATGTACGATGTGGTGATGATGAACTATTAGATGAATTTTTATCAGCTCTTCCAAAAAGTACTGTTGTAGCACTAGGAACACACGGATTTTGTAAAGAAATTCGAGAAAAATGTGAGTGGTATTGCTTTATTGAACACATAATTACAAAATTAGAACCCACCACTATTATTGTATATGGTACACTTACCGGGAAAATATTTGAACCACTAAAAAGCAAAGCTAATTTTGTCTTTTTTGACTCATGGATTACCCAGAGATACAAGGAGGCAAAGAAAAATGGCAACTAAAGGTGCAAGTAACCACTACGGAAATGCTAAACACGGGAATCAGGGACACATTACTTCTCATACTGGATTTGCATGGGCAAAAAAGTTTAACCCTACAACACTGAAAGTACACGTTGATAAACATGGAAAAAAATACGGTACCGAAGGTTATATTGCGAGAGCGATAACATTTGCCAACAGAGTTGATAGAATTAACCACATTTCGTATATTAGGAAAGATGGAACAACAGTAAAGTACAGTAAAAAAACTAACGAATTTGTTATCGTAGATAAGAAAGGTGTTATAAAAACATACTATTATCCTAAAAACGGAATCAAAGCATATTATGAAGATAGGAGGAGACATCGATGAAACAAGAATATATTATATGTCCTGTCTGTGGTAAACATAAATTCCCCACTTGGGAAGATAACGGCTGTTGTATATGCCCGTATTGTGGTTGGGGACATGATACCATGTGCGAAGAAAATGTATTTGATGCTTGTGGTCCTAATGATTTATCTCTTGAGGATTATAAATTGCGATATGAATATTATATGTCACAAAATCCCAAGTATTATTGGCGTACTGACAAATATCCCAACATTCCACAAATAGATAAATGTTTGTGTCCTATATGCCGAAAATTTCAATTTGAACCTCTTACTTGGGATGATATATACTGTGGAATTACTCCGACAGACGTTTATTGTATGCAATGTGGCTGGCATTATGACGAAGAACAACAAAACTTGCCAAACTTAACAAACGGCGCAAATATGCTTTCTCTCAACGAATATAAATGTTGGTATGATAAAAAAATCACTGAAAATTCCAACTACAATTATTTTGATGAAGTTACTGACAATTATATACCGATGCCTCACAAATGTCCGGTTTGTGGAAAATATGAGTTTGCAGATGAAGCGTGTTATGATATTTGTCCTAATTGTGGTTGGCAGGATGATGGTTCGCAAATAAACGAGCCAGACTACGACAGTGGAGCAAATACAATGTCATTAAAACAATATAGAAAGCAATATCAAGATAGAATAAAAGCAAATCCAAACTACAAATGGAAAACACAGACATAAAAAAAGACCCATCAAGCACTACCAATACTTGATGGGTACAATTTCAAAGGATTCGAAAATCCTTCAAACGAGCATTTTTATTATAACACATATTGTAAAAAAATCAATATTATATTTCATTTTTTTACAATTTCTAAAACATTATTACGCCTATGAAGTTAGAAAATTCATCTAACCTCATAGGCGTGTTTTCATATCTCTTTGAAATTTTGTGAACTGTCGGTGTAATTTCCCAAAACAAAACACCTATGAAGCTATATGTTATAATCTAACCTTATAATTATTACTTTGTAACCCAATTTAAGAAAGTGCAACCCACTATCACGATTTGCAACCTGAATACTCAAATTGCAACCTACTCTTGAATTTTGCAACTTTCCCCAATACTGTATCCAATGTAGTGGTTATGGACACCTAAGTGCAACTTAAGTAATACAACCGAAATCCCTTGATTTATAGGGGTTTCGGTCTTTTTTATGCCCAAAACAGCAGTAAAAAAGCGGTGGAAAGTGTGTTTGAAGTACACATGGCAAAAGTAATCGTTTACATAGTACCCCTAATCGTTTACAGAGTATGGGTAATCGTTTACACAGTACCCCATATCGTTGCAGAGTATAAATCAAAAGGTGTACGGAGTATAGGTAAAAGTTTCGGAGTATAAAAAATCACCACCCCTGACAAATCTGCAACAGTATTTTCTGTTGCTTTTATTTTTGTTGGTGGTATAATTATAAGGTAGTTAGATGAGGTGATATATAATGCACAACAATAAATATTACCAAAAATGTATAGCCTTCGGCAGAGCTAGTGAGGGACTTCGTGCTGATTTTCAAAAGCAGTTAATAGAAATGCAGAAGGATATCGGTTTCGAGTATGTACGTTTTCACGGAATTTTCCACGATGATATGGCAGTTTACAAAGAAATCGATGACAAACCTCAACTCTGGTTTGGTTACATAGACAAACTTTTTGATTTCCTTCTTGATAACAGACTTAAACCATTACTTGAATTAGGTTTTGTACCAACTGAATTGGCAACTGTGCCCAACACAGTTTTTTGGTGGAAGGCAAATGGTTGCCCACCTAACGATTATGACAAATGGCATTTTCTCGTAAAAGGTACAGTTGAACATCTCGTTGAAAGATACGGACTCGAAGAAGTAAAAACCTGGTATTTTGAAGTATGGAACGAGCCGAATTTAGGTTCATTCTGGCGTGGCACTCAAGAGCAATATTTTAAACTCTATGAAGTGTCAGTTGATGCAATAAAATCTGTTTGTAAAGATTTGCGAGTAGGTGGCCCATCAACAAGTGGTGCAGATTTTCGAGATAATCTTGGTTATCTCAAGGCATTTATACATTTTTGTGAAGAAAAAAATCTTCCTGTTGATTTCTTTACTGCTCACCCCTACCCTACATACTGGCCACTTGATATTGATGGTAACGAGCAGATGGGATATATGAAAAAAGAAATCTGCACAGAGTTTATTGACAATATGAAAAGTATTGTTACCAATTCAAAATATGCAGATGCTGAAATTCATTTAACAGAATGGAATTCTTCACCAAGCCCAAGAGATTTAATTCACGACACACCATTTGAAGCACCATTTTTGCTTTATAATATCACACAGAATTTTGATAAAATAGACTCTCTCGGTTACTGGGCGTTTACAGACATTTTTGAAGAAAACGGACCGGGTGAAGATGAATTTCATGGTGGTTTTGGTCTTATCACCAACAATGGAATCAAAAAGCCATCATATTGGGCATATTATTTCCTATCAAAATTAGGTGATGAAATAGTTGAGGTTTCAGATAGACATATAATCACAAAACAAGGTGAAGATTATCAGATTATTATCTGGAACTATTGCTACTACACCGATGAATTTGCAAAGGGCGACAGAAGCAAATTAACATTAACAAATCGTGATGAGGTTTTTGAAACGAAGGACGAAATCTTCAATATCTCAATAACTCTTGATGGTGAATACAGCATTACAGAATACACCCTTGATGAAAGTACTTCTGCACTTCATAACTGGGTAAAAATGGGTGCACCCAAATATCTTAAGAAAGATGAAATCACAATTCTTGATGCTATGAGTCAACCCAAGATTACAACAAGCAAAACAAATGATTTCAACATTGAACTTACACTTAAACCTCACGAAGTTAAAATGTATATACTTGAAAAATAAAACAAAAAGCAACAGTATTTTCTGTTGCTTTTTGTTTTGTGGGTGGTATAATTATTTTGTAAAGGAGTTGTTACCATGAAAAAAATACTGTTATTAATCATTCCTGTACTTTTAATTGTTGGAGCTATTGTTATTTCATATTTTTCCCCACTTTTATTGTTGGGAGATTTGACTATGACACCATATGCAAATGATTACAAAATTCCTGACAGTATTCCTGAATACAGCGTGATTTCTACTGCTGAAAAAAATGATTGGAAAGCTCACTGGATTTGGGACAAAGAAAATCTTACAGAAGAAAACACATGGATGTGCTTTAATAAAGAGATAAGTCTTGAAAATGCTCCTCAAGAGCTTATTGCTCATATCTCTGCCGACTCAAAATATTGGCTTTACATAAACGGTGAAACTGTTGTTTTTGAGGGTAGCGTGAAGCGTGGTCCTGACGAAAACAGCGGATATTATGACAGCGTAGATATTGCACCATATCTTAAATCGGGTGAAAACTCAATTTGTGCTTTGGTGTGGTATTGGGATGATGAAACAAGCTATTCCTATAACAGTAGCGGTCAGGGTGGATTTATTTTTGAAGCCATAAATAATGACATCACTATACTTTCTGACCAGAGTTGGAAAGTAAAAAAACATAGTGCTTACGGTGACAGCATTTTGTTCAAACCTAATTACAGACTCCCTGAACACAGCATTTATTTTGACGCAAGAAAAGATATGGGCAATTGGCTCAATACAACTTTTGATACATCTTCTTGGGAAAATGCTACTGAATATGCAAACGGTGGCGAGGGTGCTTATGGCAAACTCTACCCAAGAGGAATACCATTCTTGAAGGATTATGGTCTTAAAGATTATGAGAATTCAAGTGACTACAAAAACTATACTGTAAAGAATATTTTCGGTGAAAAAATCACAGTTGATATTCCATATAATGCACAACTTACACCATATCTCAAAATCGTTGCACCTGCGGGTAAAAAAATTCGCATAATAACAGAGAATACTCCAATCGGTGCAGTTGCGACTACATATGTAACCAAAGAGGGCGAGCAGGAGTTCGAGTCATTGGGTTGGTTTAACGGAGAGCATATTACTTATTACATACCACACGGAGTTACAGTTGTTTCACTTCAATATCGTGAAACGGGATATAACAGTGAATTCAGTGGCAATTTCACTTGTGATGACGAATTCTTGAATACTTTGTGGCAAAAATCCTTACGTACTCTTTATGTAACAATGAGAGACAATTTTATGGATTGTCCTGATAGAGAAAGAGCACAATGGTGGGCCGATGTCACAATCGAAATCTTTATGACAATGTATTCAATGGACAGCAACTCATATTTGTTGTATCAAAAGGGTGTTGAGGCAATGCTTTCCCACGTTGACGAGTCAAAGGTGTTGCAAACTGTTGTACCTATCAGCGGTGACTATTTTGAGCTTCCCGTACAACAGCTTGCAGGAATTGTAGGCTTTATGACCTACTATGAATACACCGGTGACAATGCTTTCCTTGAAAATGTTTATGGCGCATCACTTGATTACCTGAAGCTTTGGGAAATTGATGAAAACAACCTTGTTGTGCATCGTGAAGGCTCATGGGATTGGGTTGACTGGGGCTACAAAGCAGATGTGACCGCCATTGAAAATGCATGGTATTACTATGCACTTTCTGCCATAGAAAAAATGGCAGAAACTTTAGAAAAAGATGACTATACCACATTTATTACTGAAAGAAAAGAAACAATCGAAAAGGGCTATGCTACTCTTTGGACTGAAAACGGCTTTAAGAGTGACGATGTTAAAAAGCCTGACGACAGAGCAAACGCCCTTGCAGTTTTAGCAGGACTTGCAACAAAAGAGCAGTATGGCACTATCACAAATGTACTCACAACTACTCAAAATTCAGGTCCGTATATGGAATATTATGTTCTTGAAGCTCTTTGCAAAATGGGAGAATATGAACATGCCAAAGACAGAATGAAAGACAGATATGAAAGAATGGTTGGCAAGGATTATTCAACCTTATGGGAATTTTGGGCTGCTTGGCAAGGCACTAAAAATCACGCATCAACCGGCGGGTCTCTCGTTATTATGAGTAAGCATTTTGCAGGTATTACTCCACTTGAAGCAGGATACGAAAAGGTTAAAATTGACCCTCAATACACCTTGCAGAATAGTATGACCTGCACCGTCCCAACTGTAAAGGGATTAATCACTCTTGATTACAAAAAGACTGCAGATAATTTCGTTATCAATCTTACTGTCCCAGAAGGTTTGAATGCAGTTTTATATGTGCCAACAGGTGCTACAGTAAATGTCAACTCACAACCATACTACCAAAATGACGAATACACAAATGGCACAGTAGATAATATAGAAATAGTTAAAAAATAATAAAAATAGTCACGCCTATGAAGTTAGCATTTAACCTCATAGGCGTATTTTTATATCTCTTTATAATTTTGTAAACTATGGGTATAGATTCCAAGAAAAAAGGTGCTTTTTTCAAGCACCCAACATATTAATAATATCAAAATAATTAACAAAAGTCAATAGATTTTCAATATTTTTAGTAGCATAGTGCACAAAATCTCCGTAATAAACAATTAAAAAGTATAAACTTTGTACAAAATTACATATTGAAATTACGCTTTTTTCGTGTTATATTATAGACACAGAAAGGAAAAGGTGATTCCAATGTACAGGTAAAAACCAAATCCCAGATAAGCCAAAAGGTTAATAAAAAAAGACAAAGGTGGTTCCAATGTTCAAGTAAAAAACCAATGGTAAATCAAAAATGAAAAGGTGGTTCCGATGTACAAGTAAAACCTTCGTTCAATCTTAAAGAAAAGGTTAAAAGCAAATGTTTCAGCTACCTGAGTAAAAAGATTGAAAACCTACGACTTTTTGAAAAATGAATATTCCTACACAAAAAAGTCTATCTCACTTACGAGATTTAATATAGATTATTAAGGAAATTGTTTAAGTGGTATGGAATGTAAGGATTAATCAAAAGGTCGGAACTTAAGAAAGAGAGGTAAATAAAAAGATGTTAGATATCAAGAGTGAACTGAAATAACCCTCCAAGCCAATTAAAAGATGTGTAAAGAAACATCGGCTTTGAGGGTTATTTCTTTTTGCCCTTTTTAATATTTTTTGCCCCATTAGGGGCGTTTTTTATTCCCAAATTCTTGAAATCACTTATCAATAGTATTATAATTGACAAAGTTACTAATCGTTCAACCTTATTATTGAAAGGAGAAACTTATGAGGTGGATTAAACTTCACGAACCCGTAAAAGTTCCTGTACTTAAAAATGTTATATTTGCCTTAAAGCTTGTGTGGGAAGCAGACAAGCGTCTTTTAATTGGATATTTTGTTACAGAAATCTCTAACAAGGTTTTATCAATGTATGTTCAGAACATTTTGTTTTTGAAAGTATTATTGAGCATTATTGATGGTGATGCAGATTTTAAAACATATTTTACTTATCTATTGCTTTTCTTCGTGGTATTTTTATCTGTTAAAGTTATTTCGGCCTATGCAGAAAGAACGCGACTTATTTCTGCCAAAGTTGTATATAAAAGACTTAACAATAAGATTTTTGAAAAAGCAGTTCAATTAGATGTAAGCTGTTATGAAAATCCTGATTTTTATGACAAATATCAACGTGCAACACTTGTTCTTTCTTCAAGCTATTATGACTTGCTTTGTTGGGATGTAGCTGCAGTTGTAGGCGGAATTATTGCACTTATCTGCGTTATTGCAACTGTTACAGTTATTAACCCTATGTATTTGTTATTTTTGTTACCAGTTACACTTGTTTTTGCTATCGAGTTGTTGAAAAGCAAGGCAGTTTACAAACGTGACCTTGAGATGACAAAAAACAACAGAATTAAGGCGTATATTCAGCGAACTATGTTCCTAAAGGAATTTTCAAAAGATATGAGAACATCAAACATTTTCTCTGTTCTTACTAAAAGATTTAAGGCAGCAATTGACGCTAATATTTTGATTCTTAAAAGCTATGGTGTAAAGTTATTTCTTTACAGTATGATTAGTTCTCTTTTTAGTGATTTTATTCCGATTATCGGCACTTATGCATTTGCAGGGTATCAATTTATTTTTACACAAGCACTTTCAATTTCAGGCTTTTCAGTTGTATTGGCATCAATCAACTCTGTACGCGATTCAACACTCAGTATTGCTGAAGGCTTTGACGAAATGACTCAGATGGCTCTTTTCTTCCAAAATCTTCGTGATTTCTTTGACTATGAACCAAAAATCATAGATGGTGGAAAAGATGCAGAAGAATTCCAGAGTATTGAATTTAAGAATGTGTCATTCACCTACCCTGACACAACAAAAGAAATCCTTAAAAATGTTTCGTTCAAGATTAACAAAGGTGAAACTATTGCAATTGTTGGTGTAAATGGTGCAGGTAAGTCAACACTTGTTAAATTGTTACTTCGTTTTTATGATGCTAACGGGGGCGAAATTCTTTATAATGGCATAAATGTTAAAGAGTATAATGTGCAGTCACTCCGTAACGCTTTTGCTACTGTCTTCCAAGATTACAAAAACTTTGCGGTGTCTGTAAATGAAAACATTATGTGTCACGAATGTAGTGATGAGGAAAAGAAAATTGCAGAGAAAGCTCTTAAACAAAGTGGTGTATGGGGAAAAATCTCAAGTCTTCCAAAGGGTGCAGATACTGTGCTTACCCGTGAATTTGAAATTGACGGTGCAGGCCTTTCAGGTGGCGAAAATCAAAAGGTTTCTGCAGCAAGGCTTTTTGCACGAGATTTCGAGATTGCTATTCTTGACGAGCCAAGCTCTGCACTTGACCCTATTGCAGAATACAGAATGTATGAAAACCTTATAGATGTTACAAAAGACAAAACTGTTATTTACATTTCTCACCGTCTTTCAAGTGCTGTGCTTTCTGACAGAATTTATGTACTTGGTAATGGTACAATTCTTGAATCAGGCTCTCATTCAGAATTAATGGCACAAGATGGCGAATACAGTAAAATGTTCACTTTACAAGCATCAAGTTATAAAGGTGAAAGTGAGGTGAGTGAAAATGTTTAAGAAAAGACAAAAAGAAAAGACACTTCACTCAATGCCTTCAAATATTTTCTTCTTTGTAAAACTTCTTTTCAGCGTTTCTCCCCTTTTAGTGCTTGGCGAATTCTTATGGGGACTTTTAATGATTTTGCCAAATAACCTTATTAAAGTTATTGGCGTTAAGTACATTATTGATGTTGTAACCGAAGGCAAAGACCTTGAAAGAATTTTCGGCGCAGTTGCAGTTATTGCAATAGTTTTAGTTGTTTCAACTCTTATTTCATGGTTATTCCGTGAGTTTTTCTGGAATGTTGAGCGTGAAAAGGTTTATTTTGGTCTTAACAAAAAACTTTATGATAAAGCAAGAAGTCTTGACCTTGAGTCTTATGACAACCCTGAATTTTACAACAATTTCATTCTCACTATTGAGTCATCATCTGCAAGTATTCAAAATCTTTTAGGACTTGTAAGAATGTATGTAGGCCACATAATTTCACTTATTGCAGTGGCATCAGTATTATTCACTATCGACCCTTGGTGTCTTGTGATAATTCTTGTTGTAATCTGCGTGTTTTTACCAATAAGCAAACGAGTTGGTGAACTTATGATGGAGCGTAGAATTGACAACGCTAAATTTCACCGACGCTCTGACTATTTCCAACGAGTTTTCTATTTGCAAGATTATGCAAAGGAAGTGCGAATGAACAACATTTCACCACTTCTTATGGACCGTTATAATGATGCAGCAGATGACGTTATTAATAACCAAAAGAAATATTGGAATAAAATTTCTTTTCTTAACTGTTTGCAGACAGTTGGTGTGCAAGGTCTTGGATTTTTGTTTATACTTCCGCTATATTTAGGTTATTGTGTGCTTATTAAAGAAACTCTCACCCCAGGTGACTTTGTTGCTACCTTTAACGGTGCACATGCGGTTGCTATGTCATTCCAATTCTTAACAGTGTGGGCTTTGGCACGTTTCTCTGAGCAGGGCAAAATGATTGACAAATATCGTGAATTTTTAAAAGCAGATTTCAAAATCAAAAATGGCGGCAAAACTGCCCCTAAAACTAAGCCAAAAGAAATCACAATTAAAAACTTATCTTTCACTTATCCTAATAATGACAAACCAACTCTTGAAGATATAAATCTTACAATCAAGCCTTATGAAAAAATTGCGCTTGTTGGTTATAATGGTGCAGGCAAAACAACGCTTACAAATCTGTTGTTAAGACTTTATGATGCCACAACGGGTGAAATCCTTATTGATGGTGAAAACATAAAAGATGTTACAGCAGAATCACATCGTGACAGATTTGCGGCAGTTTTTCAGGATTTTCAGATTTTCTCTTGTAGCTTAGGTGAAAACGTTGCTCTTGATATTAATCCTGACGAAGAAAGAGTGTGGGACGCTCTTAAGAATAGTGGATTCAATAAAAATCTTGAAAATGGTATAAACTCTGAACTTTTAAGAGAGTTTGACGACGATGGCGTAATGCTTTCAGGTGGCGAATCACAAAAAACTGCTATTGCACGAGCTTTCTACAAAGATTGTCCTTATGTAATTCTTGACGAGCCAAGCGCAAACCTTGACCCTGTTGCAGAATATAATCTTAATCAGGCTATGATTGAGGCGGCAAACAATAAAACTGTTATATTTATTTCTCATAGACTTTCAACTACTGTTAATGCAGATAGAATTTATGTTATGGAAAATGGCAGAATTATTGAAAGCGGAAGCCACCAAGAACTTATGAAATTAGATGGCACTTATGCATATATGTTTAATTTACAAGCAGAAAAGTATAAAGATAATGAATAACATAAAAAACCTCGGTATCACTACCGAGGCTTTTTTATGCTAAATATTCAAGTATTTCTTCTTTTGTAGCGGAAACTTTACCTTGAGCATAGGTATCTCGTCCGCCTCCTTTACCATTAAAGGCCTTGTTTAGGTTTTGCACCAATTCACGAACATTTTGTTCTTTACTTGAAACAACATAGATATAGTTGCTTTCATCAGTGTTTGCAAAAAGATAGCAATATTCATGTTCTTCAATTAAAGTGTTTGAACAGTTGCGAAGTTCATCATAAGATGCACCATCAATAAATACACAAACTTTGTTATCAAAAATATGCTTTTCCATTTTAAGCGTTGCAAGCTCACCTAAAAGTTTTTTGTTTTCTGATCTTGCGTTTGAAAGTTCAGTTTGTATTCTCTCAACTGAATCAGGGGTTTCAAAGCGTTTTGTAGAAAGCATATTCATAATCGCTTTGTTTGTGGTGTGAAGATTTTGATAATCCTCAAGGGCTAATGCACCACAAAGCATTTCAATTCTAGTACCCTTTTTGTATGGAATATAGCTTATAATCTTGATAATTCCAACTTCACCTGTTTTGGCTACGTGAGGAGCACAACAAGCGCAAAGGTCGGTGTTTTCAATTTCTATGAGTCTAACGCCTTCGGTAATATCAAGCTTGCTACGATAATCATAGTTATCTAATTCTTCAGGTGTTGGGTAGATTGCATTAATACTGTTGTTAGCATAAATTGCCTGGTTTGCTTTTTTCTCAACTAACTTAATGTCATCATCTGTCAGCGGACCATCAACGTCAAAGGTAACGAGAGAGTCATTCATATGAAAGCCAACATTGTTGTAGCCGAAATTTCTGTGAATCACGCCTGAAACAATATGCTCACCTGTATGATTCTGCATACGAGAAAAACGAGTTTCCCAGTCAATAGAGCAGTTTACTTCTTCATTTTCGTTAAACGCCTTATTAACTTTGTGATAAATAATATCATTTTTAATCTGCACATCAAGGACATCTGCACTATTGATAACGCCCTTGTCGGCGTCTTGTCCGCCACCCTCAGGGAAGAAAGCGGTTTTGTCAAGGATAACAAGAAATGCACCGTCTTTTTCTTCACAAGAAATAACAGTTGCAGTAAATTCCTTTATATATGAATCATTTTCGTATAATTTAATTGTAGGATTAGTCATTTGAAACACCTCGCAGACAATTATACTAAATATAATTATTTTTTGCAATACATGGTTTCATTATGTAAATTGGAGTTTGTCTAACTGTTTTATATGCGTTTTCTCGGCTCCCCTTGTCAGGGGAGCTGTCAACGAAGTTGACTGAGGGGTAGTCAAAAAACGTCTGTTAAAGCCTATCTCTCCCTCCGTCAACGCTAACGCGTTGCCACCTAATTCTCACCTGCCGGTTCGGTCGGTGCTTCTGCTTTGC
>JAZLBG010000066.1:0-6764 GCA_045613585.1 Candidatus Fimenecus sp.
CTTTTCTTAATTCTTCCACAGTTTTACTCTCCCACGGCATTTCAAACACTCCTTTTCGTGCTTTTCTATGCCTTTTATTTTATCATAAAACTGTATACCATCATCTTACACTACCTGTTTACTATCATACTACACTGTACAATGAATTGCCCCTTTTTTCTGTTTTTTTGTGTTTCACATTAGTTGATTTTTGCTAAAAGAATTGCAAAAAAATAGTCAAAATACACAAATTTTACATTTTGTATTTGTGCAAAAATTCTATTGGAAAATATTTGTAAAAGTGTTATCATATTTGAGTAAAGATATAAGGAGATGATTCTATGAAAAAATCAAAGAAAATTTTGTTAGTTGTTATATCCATAATGACAATTATTATGGCTATGGCAATAACATCATCGGCAGCAACATATGGTGATTATGAATATGAAAAGAGTACTTACTATACAGTTGCAAGTGGTGATAGTTATGATTGGGTTTATGAGGATTGTGTTGTGATTACCAAATATAATGGTGTTGGTACTAAGATTACAATTCCATCAACAATCAATGGATTAAAAGTTCGTGAAATTGGTTGGGGAGCATTCCAAGATTGTAAAACTGTTACGGAAATTACAGTTCCAAATTATGTAACAGAGATTGAAAACTATGCTTTTGATGGTTGTGAAAGATTAACTAAAGTTACAATTGGTAGCGGAGTATCTAGACTTGCTTCAAGACTCGAGTATGCTTATGATGTTTTTGCTGATTGTTCTAGTTTAACAACAATCAGTGTGTCTTCAAGTAATAAATATTACACTGTCGTTAATGGTGTTTTATTTAATAAAGCTAAAACTATAGCTTTATTCTGCCCTAGGGCAAAAGTGGCTTCATCTATTTCGCTTCCATCCACGACAACAACAATTGTGGATTATGCATTTAGAAATTGTGTAGGAGTGGAAAATGTTAAAATTCCTAGTGGTGTGAAATCTATTGGATACAATGCGTTCGCTGGCTGTACTTCTTTGAAAAATATTACTATTCCAAACAGTGTGAAAACACTTGGTGGTTATGCATTTGCATTTTGTGAGAATTTAACTAAAGCAACAATTGGTAACGGTATATCTGAAATAGCTGATTCTGCTTTTTATGACTGTAACAACTTGACTACAGTTGTATTTGGAAGTGGTTTAAAGAAAATTAATAATTATGCATTTGGACAGTGTGATAAATTGGCAAACATAACAATTCCTAATACGGTTGTTTCTATTGGCAATAATGCATTTAGTCAGTGCGAAGCATTAACAAGTGTTGTATTCCCTAATAGTGTTGTTGCAATTGGTGAGTGGGCCTTTTATGGTTGCGATGGTTTAAATAAAGTTACTTTTGGTAGGAATTTAACTCATATTGGTGAGTATGCATTTAATAGTTGTGATGCTTTAACAACGGTTACAATTCCTGCTTGTGTTTCATATATTGGCGATGAAGCGTTTTATAATTATAACGGTCTTACAATAAAGGCATACAAAGGTACTTATGCAGCAGAATATGCGGAAGCATGCGTAGCTGAAGGTGATGAAACAGGATATTACTATTATCAGTTCTCTTCTCTCGGTAGCATTCCATCATCAAAGAAAGGCCTTTATAAGCTTGGTGATGTATGGTGTTATGTTAAAGGTGGTAAGGTTGATTACGACTATACTGGGCTTAACAAGAACGGTGGTAAGTGGTATTATGTTGAAGGTGGTGTAGTTAATTTCAATTTTACAGGACTTGTAAAGTATAGCGGTAAATGGTATTATGTAAAAGATGGTGTTAAGACTACATATACAGGTCTTGTAAAACATAGTGATGGTAAATGGTATCATGTAAAAGATGGTGTTAAGACTACATATACAGGTCTTGTAAAACATACAGATGGTAAATACTACTATGTAAAGAATGGCGTTAAAGCATCTTTCAATGGCCTTGTTAAATACAACGGTAAATGGTACTATGTGAAATCAGGTGTAATGAATACAAGCTACACAGGTCTTGTAAAACACACAGATGGTAAGTATTACTATGTAAAAAAAGGTGTTAAAACATCTTACACAGGTACAGTAACCTACAATGGTAAAAAGTACAAAGTTAAAAATGGTGTTAAAGTTTAATTAGTTTTATAAAATAATGGCGAAGCAAAAAGCTTCGCTATTATTTTTGTGAATTTACCATTTTTTACTAAAAAACACTTGACAAATTCTTATAAATAATATATATTTATCTGTGGTTAGCAAAGGCTAACTTTATATATCGTCACAATGTTAGCGCTTGCTAACATTGTGCTAACAAACTTTGGTTGAATAATCATATTATATAAATTGTGTAAGGAGAGTGTGGTATGAAAACACTTAAAGATGTTAAAATAGGTGGTACTGCAAAAGTAATAAAAGTACACGGCGAAGGCGCAATACGACGACGCATTATGGATATGGGTATTACAAAAGGTGTTGAATTATATGTTAGAAAAGTAGCACCTTTGGGTGACCCACTTGAAATATATGTAAGAGGTTATGAATTGTCACTTAGAAAAGCAGATGCAGAAATGATTGAGGTAGAAGATATAAAATGAGTATAAAAATTGCACTTGCAGGTAACCCTAACTGCGGAAAAACAACACTTTTCAATTTGCTTACAGGTTCAAATCAATTTGTAGGCAACTGGCCTGGCGTTACTGTTGAGAAAAAAGAAGGAAAACTTAAAAATCACGAAGATGTTATAATTGTTGACTTGCCGGGTATTTACTCTTTGTCACCATATACTCTTGAAGAAGTTGTTGCAAGAAAGTTTCTTGTTAACGAGCGTCCTGATGCTATAATCAACCTTGTTGACGGAACAAATCTTGAGCGCAACCTTTACCTTACAACACAACTTACTGAACTTGGTATTCCTGTTGTAATTGCAATAAATATGATGGATGTTGTTGAAAAACGTGGCGACAAAATCAATATTGAAATTTTATCAAAAAAACTTGGCTGTAATGTGGTTGAAATTTCTGCATTAAAAGGTACAGGTGTTAATGAAGCAGTAGATTTCGCAATACAAGCAGCAAAAACTCAACATCGTGCTCCAATACACAGATATAGTGGTGCTGTTGAACACGCTCTTGCCCATATTGAAGAAGCAACAATTCATAATATGAACACACCACAACAGCGTTGGTATGCAGTGAAAATCTTTGAGCGTGATGAACAAGTTTTATCAACTCTTAATATTGATGAAAATATTCTCAAGCACATTGAAATGGATATTAAAATGACTGAAGCTGAACTTGATGATGATGCTGAAAGTATCATTATCAACGAAAGATATTTATATATTGAATCAGTTGTAAAAGAGTGTTTCAAGAGAAAAAGACGCAATAAAATCACAACATCTGATAAAATTGATAAAATTGTTACTAATAGATTTTTAGCATTACCAATTTTTGCAGTTGTAATGTTTTTAATGTATTACATATCTGTTTCAACAGTTGGCACATGGGCAACAGACTGGGCTAACGATGGCGTTTTTGGTGAAGGTTGGTCACTTTTTGGAATGGCTATTCCAAGTGTACCACAACTTGTAGAGTCATTACTTAATACTCTTAATTGTGCAGATTGGTTGCAAAGTTTAATTCTTGATGGTATAGTTGCAGGTGTAGGTGCTGTTTTGGGTTTCGTGCCACAAATGATTGTACTTTTCATATTCCTTGCATTCCTTGAAGCTTGCGGTTATATGTCACGAGTTGCCTTTATGATGGATAAGCTTTTCAGAAAATTCGGACTTTCAGGCAAATCATTTATTCCTATGCTTATTGGTTCAGGTTGTAGTGTGCCAGGAATTATGGCATCTCGTACAATTGAAAACGAAAGTGATAGACGAATGACAATTATAACAACATCATTTATTCCTTGTAGCGCTAAATTACCTATTATTGCCCTTATTGCAGGTAATCTTTTTGGCGATGCATGGTGGGTAGCACCAAGTGCATATTTTGTAGGTGTGATGGCTGTTGTGGTTTCTGGCATAATACTTAAAAAGACAAAACTTTTTGCAGGCGACGTTGCTCCTTTCGTGCTTGAATTACCGATTTACCATATGCCAACCTTTACTAATGTAATGAGAAGTATGTGGGAACGTGTAAGCTCATTTATTAAAAAGGCCGGCACAGTTATTCTTGTATCTTCAATTATAATCTGGCTTGGCTCTTCATTTGGCATAATGAACGGTAATTTTATGTTCAGCCTTGAAATGCCTCTTGCTGATAGTGTTCTTGGTATGATTGGTAACGTATTAAAAGTTCTATTTGTTCCATTAGGCTTTGGTACTGCAGAAACTGCTGTTGCAACAATTATGGGTCTTATTGCAAAAGAAGAAATTGTATCAGTTCTTGAAATTCTTGAATTTAATGGCTTGAATCAGCTTTCTGGTTATTCATTCCTCGTATTTAATCTTCTTTGTGCACCTTGTTTTGCGGCGGTTGGTGCAATTAAACGCGAAATGAATTCAGCAAAATGGACTTTATTTGCAATCGGATATCAATGTACACTCGCTTACGCTGTATCACTTATGGTTTATCAGTTTGGTAATTTGTTTGTGGGAAATCCAAGCGTTGTTGGTGTGATTTCTGCACTTGCTGTATTGATTGCAATTATTGTTATGTTGGCAAAACCATTTAATGGAAATAAAAAGTTTAAAGGTTAATTTTATGATAGAATTTTTAAGCGCAAATTCAGGTACAATTATTGTTTTTATTGTCTTAGCAGTTATTGTAGGTGCAATAATTTTTAAAATGTATCGTGATAAAAAACAAGGCAAATCCTCTTGCGGATGCAACTGTTCATCCTGCCCTATGTCAGGTGAATGTCATAAATGAATTCAGTGGCTACTTAATGTAGCCACTCTTTTTTATTTTATGCATTGTTTGTGTTGATTATTGGAATTTTTAATGTTATAATTTATAAGATATATACTCACATAAGGAGTTGGAAAATTTGGATATTCAAGCAATTAAAAATACAATTCAGAATGGTAGTGCTGTGTTGGGTATTGAAATGGGCTCAACACGTATTAAAGCCGTTTTGATTGACGAAAAACACAATCCTATTGCATCGGGAAGCCACGGTTGGGAAAACCGCTTTGAAAATGGTGTTTGGACTTATCATCTTGATGATGTTTGGACAGGACTTCAGGATGCTTATAAAAATCTTAAAGCAGATGTTGAAGAAAAATATGGTGTAAAGCTTACAAAGTTTAAGGCTATGGGCTTTTCTGCTATGATGCACGGTTATCTTCCATTTGATAAAGATGGTAAACAGTTAGCAGAATTCAGAACATGGAGAAACACAATTACTGAACAGGCTGCAAGTGAACTTACAGAACTTTTCAAATTTAATATTCCACAGCGTTGGAGTATTGCACACCTTTATCAAGCAATGCTCAATAAGGAAGACCACCTTCCAAATATTGATTTCTTAACCACACTTGAAGGCTATGTTCATTGGATGCTCACAGGTGAAAAGGTAATCGGTATCGGTGAAGCAGCAGGTATGTTCCCAATTGACAGTACAAAAAATTGCTATGATAAAAAAATGGTAGCTGATTTTGATGCTAAAATATCTGATAAGGGATATAATTGGAAACTCCTTGACATTCTTCCTAAAATCCTTGTTGCAGGTGACAATGCAGGTGTACTTACAAAAGATGGTGCGTTGCTCCTTGACCCAACAGGTGAGCTCCAAGCTGGCTGTCCTCTTTGTCCACCTGAAGGTGATGCAGGGACAGGAATGGTTGCAACAAACAGTGTTGCTGCAAAAACAGGTAACATTTCAGCGGGTACATCAATTTTTGGTATGATTGTCCTTGATAAGGCCCTTTCAGATGTTTATACAGAAATTGATATGGTTACAACTCCAACTGGTAAGCCGGTTGCTATGGTGCATTGTAATACTTGTACATCAGACCTTGATGCATATGTAAAACTCTTTGCAGAGGTTTTAGCAAATAGTGGTGTAGAAGTTAATAAGCCTGCACTTTACGATATGCTTTATGCAGAAGCTCTTAAAGGTGATGCGGATTGTAACGGTATTATTAGCTTTAACTATTATTCAGGTGAGCCTGTGACAGATACTGCAGAAGGAAGACCATTACTTGTAAGAATGCCTGACAGTAAATTTAGCCTTGCTAATTTTATGAGAGCACAACTTTATGGCACAATGGCAACACTTCGTCTTGGTATGAACATTCTTTTCGATAAAGAAAATGTTCAGATTGAAAAACTTTTAGGACATGGTGGTCTTTTTAAAACTCCTGTTGTTGGTCAAAAACTTATGACATGTGCACTTAATACTCCTGTTGCTGTTATGGAAACAGCAGGTGAGGGTGGTGCTTGGGGTATTGCACTTCTTGCAGCATATATGGTAAATAAGAGCGAAAACGAAGCTCTTGAAGATTATCTTGAAAATAAAGTTTTTGCCGATTATAAAGCAAGTGTAATTGAACCTGACAAAGCAGATGTTGATGGTTTTAATGAATATATTAAAAGATATGAGTCAGCGGTTGCAGTTGAAAAGTGTGCAATCAATGCTCTTAAATAAAGGAGAAGAAACAATATGAGTTTAAAAAATTACGAATTTTGGTTTGTTGTTGGCAGTCAGTTCCTTTATGGTCCTGAAGTTTTAGAAACTGTTGCAGCACGTGCACAGGAAATGGTTGACGAACTTAATGCATCTGGTACACTTCCTTGTAAAGTAGTTTATAAGGTAACT
>JAZLBG010000067.1:0-5935 GCA_045613585.1 Candidatus Fimenecus sp.
TGCTTCTTTAATGCAACCCTCTGCCATTAATTTTAATGCGTCCATAACTAACCTCCGATAAAATTTTTTCAAGTGTTCGTACCGAATGTCAGCAGAGGACCACCCGAGATAATAGTTATTTTTTTGCAGTTTCCCACAAATGCCTATGTATAATACCACAAGTCAAGTAAAAATGCAAGAGTTTTTTTAAAAAAGTTTATCTGAACTCTTTCATATCATCTGTATACGATTGAACTTTAATTATATCAACATCTTGCTCGTCGGTTTCGGTATCTTTAACCAATGCACCGATTAAAAGCATTGGGTTAATATTTGTGCTTGTGCCTGATGATAAAACAGTATTGAGAACAAATTTGCCATCATCATTCTTTAATTCAAAGGATTTGATATGCTCTTTGATATTAACTTCTTTTTCAACCTTTTTTCTACCCTGCTTACCCTTCTTCATAACCATAATTTCATCAGATGAAAGGATTTTTTCTGCTTGGTCTAAAAGAATCTTATCCGGGTTATTGAAGATTATTTTATACTCTGCCCAGTGAATGTCATTTGGCGACATTGCTGGAACATAAATTTCTTTTACTGTAACATCAACTGGTAAAGCGTCATTTAATCTTTTTGCAAGGTCATCTAAATCAAGTTCTTCCATAAGACGAAAATCAACAGTTTCACAAAGACTTTCAAAACCCAATGAAAGTGGCATTGCAAATGTTAGAAATGCATGAGGGTTAAAGCCTTCTGTAAACCAGATTGGCACACAAGCTCTTTTCATTGAACGAGTAATCAAGCGAACTGTATCAAGATGTGAAATGAATTTTGCCATACCTGTTTTTTCGAAAGACATTCGAACATCCATAGCCCATTTTTTAACTTCTGGCATCACAGTGACCTCCGTTCAATTTATTAGCACCACAAGCTGAACACTTAATTCTGCACTGTGGAGTTGTTACGCTCTCGTGAGCCTTTTTATTTTCTTCAACAAGAAATTCTTTACGGATGCCGTAATCCATAATCTCCCAAGGTAAAATTTCATTATATTCACGCTTACGGCTTGTATAGAATGCTGGTGTAAGATTGCATTCTTCAAAGGCTTCTTCCCATTTTGAATAATCAAAAAATTCATCCCAAGCATCAAACTTACAGCCCTTTTGCCATGCCTTGTAAATTACTTCACCAAGTCGACGGTCACCACGGGCTAACACACCTTCAAGCACAGAAGTTTTAGACTCATGATAACTTACGGAAATCTTACGGCTCTTAACACTTGAAAGCAAATGCTTTTGTTTTTCAATAAGCAACTCACCTGTATCCTGTGGCTCCCACTGGAATGGTGTAAATGGTTTTGGAACAAAAGATGCAACACTGATATTAACCTGCACACCCTTACCCTTTTCTTTATTAGGATTGCGATAGAATGTATCAACAACCTTTTGAGCAAGGTCAGCAATACCTGCAATATCTTCCATAGTTTCTGTTGGAAGCCCCATCATAAAGTAAAGTTTAACGCTTGTCCAACCACCATCAAATGCTTTAAGAGCTGTGCGGAGCACTTCTTCTTCAGTAACATTTTTATTAATGGCATCACGAAGTCTTTGGGTACCTGCTTCAGGAGCAAATGTAAGACCGCTACGACGAACTTTTTTAAGTTCTTCCATAAGTTCATCAGAAAAATTGTCAACTCGCAAAGATGGTAATGAAACATTGATATTTTCTTTTAACGCCCAATCAAAAAGCATTGGGATAAGCTGTTCAATTTTAGTATAGTCACTAGTGGAAAGTGAACAGAGTGAAATCTCATCATACCCAGTTGCATCACTAATTCTGCGACATTGTTCATTAATAACTTCAGGTGATTTTTCACGGATTGGTCTACTTATAAAGCACGCCTGACAGAAACGGCAGCCACGAGTACAACCACGGAATACTTCACCCACAGTTCTATCTTGAACAACATCAATGAAAGGTACAATAAAATCTTTTGGATAGTGTGCAGTATCAAGGTCTGCTATAATTCTTTTTTGAACTTTTTCAGGTGCAGTTTCAAGATTTTCAACAGATTTAATAGTACCATCTTCATTATAGTCTACATTATAAAATTCTGGCACATAAACACCTTGAATTTGTGCTGCTTCTCGTAAAAATTCAAGTTTTGTTGAGCCTTTTTCTTTATGTTTAATAAGCAAATCAACAATATCATTTGTAACTTCTTCACCTTCACCAGGCAAGAAAATATCAACGAAATCTACCATTGGTTCAGGGTTACAAACACAAGGACCACCTGCAATAACGATTGGAGTAAGTGCGGTTCTATCCTTTTTTAGTACAGGCACTCCGCCTAAATCAAGCATATTAAGTACATTTGTATAGCTTAATTCATATTGTAATGAAAATCCGATTAAATCAAACTGGTCAAGACTATCTCCACTTTCAAGGGCATAAAGCTTAACATCGTTTTCACGCATAAGTGCTTCCATATCATCCCAAGGTGCAAACACACGCTCGCACCAAGCATCATTACGCTCATTTACAACGCTATAAAGTATTTTCATACCAAGATGTGACATACCAATTTCGTAATTATCTGGGAAACAAAACGCATAACGAAGTTTAACATTGTTTTTATCTTTTATAACGCTATTAAGCTCACCGCCCGTATAACGAGCAGGTTTTTGAACTTTTTTAAGCAATTTTTCAACTTCTTTTTTTACCATAGTGAACCTCGCAAAAGTTTTATCAATATATTTTACTATAAATTTTATGTTTTTTCAATATTCATTACATGAGAACATTGATAAAGTCAAAAAAATTGCAATAATTATGAGAGAAATATTGTATTTACTTGATACAAAAGCATAAATCCCCCACACATAAATAAGTATTATAAAAACCGCTGATGTGATTTTAAGAATTTTGGAACAAATAACGTTATCGTATTTTTGTGATAATGCATAATATAGTGCCATTCCACCATCAAGCTTAGTAATTGGCAAAAGATTAAAAATCATAAGTATTAGATTTATGCAACCAAAAGTGAGAATGTTCTCATTTTCACAAATACAAAGGGTTATTACAGATAATAAAAAGCAAATCAAGTTTATAAAAGGCCCACCAAGGGCTATAAGAACTTCATTTTTTGTACTAATTTTCAAGTTTGGTTGACGAATTATATTCATACCTGTTATTTCGAATCTTACTGTTTGTGGTTTGTTGCCTACACTTGTCATAACTAAAAGATGTCCCATTTCGTGTAGTAGTGATGCAAACACTGTGACTAATACATTTGAAGGCGCATTCAATGAAATTATAAACGTTATAAGTGATATAAACCAGAATGTTATTTCAACTTTAATGCCGAAAATATTAAAAACCATAATTCAACACATATAATGGATTTATATATTTACCATTCAACAACACTTCAAAATGCAAATGATTGCCTGTTGCGTATCCTGTTTCACCAACAAGAGCTATTACCTCAC
Source organism: Candidatus Fimenecus sp. (assembly GCA_045613585.1). Lineage (GTDB taxonomy): Bacteria > Bacillota > Clostridia > Oscillospirales > Acutalibacteraceae > Fimenecus. Next base: position 3,480 of record JAZLBG010000067.1, read on the forward strand.
CTGTTTTTACTTTTTCGCCCTCTTTAGCAAGCAGTTTATGACAATGATTATATGTAGTTTTCAGATTATCACTGTGTTTGATTACTATATAATTTCCGTTGATTTCATTATAGTCCGATTTAATTACCAAGCCATTATACGCTGCATAAATTTTTGTATTCTGCGGTGCGGCTATATCAAGACCTTTATGTAGTGAATATTGATTTGTAATAGGGCTTACACGGTAACCGAATTTTGATGTTATTTTTCCTTCTTTTATTGGATTAATAAAATTTACAGTTAAAAAAACAGGAGAAAAGTCTGCCTTCTCTCCTGTTGTGGATTCAGTTTCACCCATCGCTTCTTCTATACTTGGAGAAAATGTTTCTTGTACAACATTTTTGAAACTGTTAAAAATTTCTGACACAGCAATATCAGTTTTACAAATTTCACTATAAAAAATTCTAATATTTTGAGAAAGATTATTTTCATTTCTACAAACAAGAAACACTATTCCAGTAATAAGTAATGACAAAACTAGTTGTGTTAGTATAATTTTTGTCATAAATCCGTTTTGTTGTTGAGAATTTCTCCGTTCTCGTCTTTCGTTATAAAAATTATTGTCCATAATATCACCAATTAATTGTATGATGAAACTATGGACAATATGTATTTATTATTTTTTGAAAAATCTTATAATCTCTGCACGCTCTGAGTTATCAACAATATGTTTACCTTTTGAATTTACAATAAAATCAATTAAAACATTTTCATCGTTAATTATTGCAACATTTATCTGGTTATCATCTGTGATTTTAAGTTTGGAGCGACTGTCAACGAAATAAAGAATTGGAAAAACATCAGCTGAAATACCGAAATCTATAAACATTTCTGCCATTCTTCTGCCTTGACGATGTACTTGCTTTGCAGGATTTTTAACCTCTTTTTCATAGGTTTTATTTTTACCATGTTTGATTTGTTTCCAGTTCTGTGCAGATGTGTTGCCTATAATGATACCACGATAATTCTTGGTTTCAACTACAAACACACCATTTGTACCAATAACGACAAAATCAAGTTCGTTTACTGAACCACGATTATAAATCACAGGATTTGTAATTACCGTAAAATCCTTTGGCAACTGCTTAAGAATTTCATAAGTTTGCTTTTCACCCTTAACACCTGCATTGAGAATATCATAATTGTGTTTAACAACCATATACAACGCGAATAACACTACAGATAATCCTAAAAACATACATGGAAATGCCAAGTGCAAATCCAATTTATTAAAAATAATCGCAAATAGCATAACAGCCCCAACTACGAAAAAAGTTAAGGTAAAAAACAAGGCAAATGCCATATGCCAAAACGCCTTATTTTTATTGGTTTCAAGTTCAGATTTAATACGAACTGTTTTAGCCATTTATTAGAACACCTTTTTCATAACTGCACCATCTTTTGCTGATGATACGAGAGTTGAATAACGAGCAAGCCAACCTGACTTAACCTTTGGTTCAGGCTTAACATAGGACTTTCTTCTCTCTGCAAGTTCTTCGTCAGAAACCTGAACATTGATTTTACTTTCAGGGATATTGATTTCAATAATATCACCTTCGTAAATAAGACCAATTTCACCACCTGCAGCTGCTTCAGGAGAAACGTGGCCGATAGATGCACCACGGGAAGCGCCACTGAAACGACCATCAGTAATGAGGGCTACTGTCTTATCAAGCTTCATACCTGCAAGGGCTGAAGTTGGGTTGAGCATTTCTCTCATACCAGGGCCACCCATAGGACCTTCATAACGAATAACAACAACATCACCATGAGTGATTTTGCCATTGTAAATTGCATCAATTGCCTCGTCCTCTGAGTCAAATACTCTTGCAGGACCTGAATGACAGAGCATTTCAGGAGCAACTGCTGAACGCTTAACTACACAGCCATCCTTTGCAATATTACCCCAAAGAATTGCAATACCACCTGTTTCACTATATGGATTTTCAATAGGACGAATTGCATTTGTGTTCTTAATATATGCACCCTCGATATTTTCACCAACTGTTTTACCTGTTGCAGTAATAAGTGACAAATCAAGAAGATTTTTCTTTGCAAGTTCAGCCTGAACTGCAGGGATACCGCCTGCATTGTTAAGGTCGTGCATATGTGTTTCACCTGCAGGAGCAAGGTGGCAGAGATTAGGAACCTTTCCGCTGATTTCGTTAAACATTTCAAGGTCAACAGGAACCTCTGCTTCATTTGCAATTGCAAGAAGATGGAGAACGCTGTTTGATGAGCAACCAAGAGCCATATCACAAACAAGAGCGTTGCGGATAGACTTTTCGTTGATAATGTCACGAGCTTTGATATCTTTTTCAACAAGGTTCATAATCGCCATACCTGCACGCTTTGCAAGTTGAATACGACCGCTATGTACTGCAGGGATTGTGCCGTTACCAGGAAGAGCAATACCA
>JAZLBG010000068.1:0-25723 GCA_045613585.1 Candidatus Fimenecus sp.
TTAATTACAGCCCGCTTTTTAATTAAATAACGCTAAACACGTTACACTTGCAGAAGTACTCAAGTTGGTGACGAGGCGCCCCTGCTAAGGGCGTAGGCCGGGAAACCGGTGCGAGAGTTCGAGTCTCTCCTTCTGCGCCAATAAAACCCATACATCGTTTGATGTGTGGGTTTTATTCGTTTCATTATTTTTTTACAGAGAGACGAGAACTCTTCGTCCATGTGCGACGGTTTGCCGTCAGGCAGAGGAGCACGGACATACAATTGGATTTTGCGAAGCAAAGATAAGGCAACACCTTGTCGAGTCTCTCCTTCTGCGCCAAATAATCTCATACACCTTTTGGTGTGTGGGATTTTTTTATTTAAAGAGACGAGAAAGCATAGTACACATGCGATAATTCACTAATCATTGTTAACGTTAACACATTATAAATCTAGTCTATTTTATACGCTATCAGCATATAGTTTTTTCGTTTTAATGTATTGCAAAATGTGGTAAAATTATGTATTCTATATGTATATATTTTATTAGAGTATTGAGGTTGGAAAATGAAGATTTGTCCTTTTTGTCACACTGAAATTCCTGATGAAGCTATATATTGTCTTCAATGTGCATCTATCGTTAATGATCGTCAGGTTTTTCTTACTAAAAAAGAAAAAGCTAAGAAAACGTTAATAGCTGTTTTTTCGCGCAAAACACTTTTAAATATTATCGCAATTACTTTATCTCTTATTATTGTTATATCTTCTACTTTTATTGCTATTCGTTTTACAAAAAACGATACAACTAAAACAGAAACAACAAAATCGACATCAAGCACATCAAGAAATAATGAGATTATTAACAACAGCCATACCCTAATAAATGATGATAATACTACAACTAATTACGACGAAACAACAACCAAAAAACAAAACTTTTTTGATAATTTATTCAACAAAAACGAGTTGGAAACAAAGTATGATGAATCTTCAGATAGGCATACCGAAACAACTACAAAAAAGCAAGGGTTATTAGATAAAATTTTTGGTAATGATGAAGATGAAAAAACGACATCAACTACCAATAAAAACAATTCTGCAACAGGAAATAAAAATCCAACCATTTCTACTGAACCTGAAGCTACAACTAAAAATGAGCCAACTGTAGAAACTACTACAAATAAGCCTGAAACTTCTTCGACAACAGTTGAACCTTTCAGACCTGGTGCTTCAACTACAACAACCACTAATAAAGCAGAAGTTCCTACTACCATAACAACCACAGAAAGTACTACTCTCGAAAACACATATAGTAGTGATAAAGATTTTCAATATGAGCCTTATAGTGACAGTACTACGAAAATATCATTAACTAAATATACCGGTAACGCAAGTTATGTTACAGTTCCTGTTTATATTGATGGGTTAATGGTTGTTGAAATTCAAAGCGATACTTTTAAGGATAATAACAATATTAAGACTATTGATATTCCTGATGATGGACGTTCATATATCTGGTTGAGAAACAATTGTTTTAATAATCTATCATCTTTTAACACCCTTAACCTATACAGTAATGATATTGGAATGTATGGCAAATTCGCTTTATATTGTCCAATTAAAACTATAAATGTAACCTCGTGGCAATACAAGTTCGTAGATGGCGCACTGTACCAATGGAATAGTAAAGTATGGGAATTTATACATTTTGCTGGTAATCCTTGTTATTCCGTTCTTAACCTTCCAGATTGGTGCGCAGGAGTTGAAGGTGGAAGCAATTTAATGTATGCGGACAATCTTAAGGTCATAAATGTATCTAAAGAAGTTTCATATGTGCCAACATCATATAATAGCTATCACAACAATCTTGAAGAAATAAATGTTGAGGCTGGAAGTGTAAAATTTTACTCGAAAGACGGTGTTCTATTTTACAGAAGTGGTTCTAACGTCGATTTTAGTGGCTCAATTTATCCATATAGTAAGAAAGATAAAACCTTTATAATGCCAACAAATAGCATTGGATATACTTTATCTGGAACTAGTGGATCGAAGTCTACAAACATTTATATTGAAGAGCTTTACATACCTTCCAACTGCAAATTAAGCAGAGCTGATTATCTTTCTACATATTCTACCCTTTTTCCTAATCTTAAAAAGATATATATTGCAGAAGGACATAGTCAATACAAAACTATACGACAAACATTTACAGGTGAAATGGAAACATATTGAGGTGTTATTATGGCTAAAACTACAACCGAATTATTAAAAGAATTGAAAAGGCAGAGTTGCTCTTTGCCAGATTACCTTTCAAGTCACAAGGAAGCCTTTGTTGTTGAAGATGTTAAATCTTTTTGGGATGATATTATCAGTAAAAAAAACTATTCTAAATCGAACATAATCAACAAATCAGATTTTAGTTATTGTTATTTTTATGATGTAATAAATGGTAGAAAAACCCCTACTAAAGATAAAGTTGTTCGACTTGCTCTTGCTATGAAAATGACTGTAGATGAATGTCAACAGGCGCTTAAGATTTCAGGACATTCTGCATTGTACCCTAAGGTAAGGCGCGACAGTATCTTGATATATGCAATTGAGAAAAAAATTACTATTATGCAGTGTAACGCTATGCTTGCTCAGCACGGAGAGGATGAGTTGAAATAGAATTCAGCAATAACGAGCTTCTTGAATATATTGAACGCTCCTTTGAAAAATACTATACAAAAAAAATAACGTTCAAGAATGAAGAACATTCCGCACTATCTCTTTATCAACATAACGACACAGGGAAATACATAATTAAGAGATTTTCTACGAATCCTAATGATGATGTTTTCAGAAGTTTAAAGGATAAAGTTCACAAAAATCTACCTACTATTTACGAAGTATGTACTGATGAATCGGGAATTATAGTGCTTGAAGAATATATCGAAGGTAAAAGATTACTCGATATTTTATCAAGCAAACCACTTGATAAAAAAATTGCTTGTAAATACGCTTTTCAGATTTGTGATGCATTAGTTTTCTTACACTCAATTGGAATTATTCATAGAGACATTAAACCCTCAAATATTATAATTAAAGATGATGGAACTGCCGTGCTTATTGACCTTTCAATTGCACGATTTATAAACGAGCAAGAAACCGATACACAAGCCCTTGGAACGCCAGGGTTTGCAGCGCCAGAACAATTTGGTGTTTCACAATCAAGTAAAGCAACTGATATTTATGGGTTAGGCGTATTATTAAATGTAATGCTTACAGGTTCTCACCCGTCAGTGGACTTGCCAAAAGGGCGGCTTAAAAGGGTTATTGAAAAAGCAACGTCAACGCAGATTTCTAAAAGATATAAAGATGCTGAAAAATTTAAAAAAGCAATTAAATTTTACGTATAGTTTAAAAACGGCTGGTGCATTGCACCAGCCGTTTTTTATTCAAGGATTTAATGAATGGAATGTAACGTCCAATATCGTATGCCACCTATATTTTTCATTGAGACAATAGCCGTAGCACTTTGTACTACTGAACCACTAAATTCATCAACTTCTAAAAATGAAACGGAATATTTCCCATCTTCTAAATGATTATAACTACTAACTTCAATATAACAACCGCCACCTCCAAAGCCTGTATGCTTTTCCTGATAAATATAGCCATCGTGGAAATATGTATCTTCATCTTCCAGTGCCGATGCAGAAAAACTTGAAATTACAGATGATGGAATATTATAAATATTTTTCATAATCCAATCAATATTTGCTTTAGAATACTTGAAGTATTGTCCTACGTTCCAATCATCATTAATTGCCATAAATCTATTTAATGGGTCTGGTGTATCTTCATAATTGTAAATAGGAGCATTAAAATATTTTCCATATACAAAGCTATCACCTGATGTGAAAAACAAATAGTTATCAACAAATTGTTTGTAACTTATATTATCACTACTATAACTCGTACATAACGAGCCTTTTGTACAAGCTGTTGAATTAAGAAATTGCTGCAAATTATTCAATTCATCAGGTGTTGCTTCAAGATAAACTGACAAATTTTCAGACTTAGTTGTCGTCTCAGTTGTTGTTTCATTTTGAATTGTAGTTTCTTTTTTGGTACTTATCTCTTTTTTAGTCGTAGTTTCTTTCTTGGTTGTTTCATTTTTGAATGATGTTGGTTCTATATTTTGGTCATCTGTTTCATATTCACTAGTATCTGATTCGTAGTAATCGGAATTCGTTGTGTCAATTGCCGATTCTTCACCATCCTGATAATAAAAATCATCCCCACCACTAGGTGTATCGTTATTGAAAAATGACGCAACACAAAATATACCGCTTATAATTATTACAGCAACTATTGATGCAATAATTGTTTTTTTCTTTTCAGAATTATTGATGTTTGGCAAATCAAGTACTTGTTCTAATGGTTGCACATCAATAAGTTGAGAGCCACACTTACCACAGAACGAAGTTAAATCATCATATTCTTTTTGACAATTAGGACAAATTTTCATAGTAAACCCCATCTTTCAGCAAAATTCATTTTCAAATAGTATACTATTTGAAAAATATAATTTCTATACTCTAGTAGCATACAACTATCGCTTTATTTTTTAATTAATATGAATATGAAAACGGCTGGTGCATTGCACCCGCCGTTTTATTTAATTATAATGTAATTTTGTCAACAAGATATTGAGCCAACATTGCACAGTCGCGGTTATTAACGCTACCATCACCATTAACATCAATTGCTATCATCTGGTCATTGTTAGCAGTTCTCTTTTCAAGAACATATTGGTTAATCATAACAACGTCTTTGTTATTAATTGAACCATCACAGTTAAAGTCACCTGTTAAAACAACATCAACTGTATCAAGCTCATCACCTTTATACATTAACTTAATTGTTGCACCTGTACCAACAAGAGCATCTTCAGCAAGTTCATTACCATCACTATCAATGAATACAAGTTCATTGTTCTGGAACTGGTTTCTAAGCTCTGAAACAGTATGTGCATTACTTGGTGTAATTCTAAGATTACGTTCAGTATCAAAACCAATTTTTGCATCATTATTAAGAAGAATTGTTGTAGAACTGTCAGCAGTAACGGTTACATTACATGTAGCTGTTTCTTTAGTTGAAAGAACAGTAACTGTGATAACTGCCTCACCTGCTGAAACTGCTGTAACAATACCATTATCGTCTACTGCAGCAATTGTTGGGTCACTTGAAGACCATTCAATTCTTTCGCCTGATAAATCAGCAGGAGTAATAGCAGGGATAAGAGTAATTCTGTTACCCGCATACATCATCGCTTTTGATGTATTAAGACTGATTCTTGCATATTGTGATTCTTTGATATATTTACCAGTAACCACCATATCTTCAGTAACAAAACTGAAATCTTTGTCCCAACCAGCGAATACCCAACCAGGTACTGAGTCGGTTTCAGGTGCTGTAGCAGATTCCATGTAACTTACTGTCTGAACATCAAGTTCTGTACCATCTTGCATCTGGAATATAACTGTGTACTGTTTTGGTGTGTAATTTGCATAAACAACCATACTTTCAGTAATTGCAGTGGTATAATCCCACCTATTTATGTACTCAGCATCAAGATACAAGCCTTCAAAATTATAACCTGTAAGACTTTCAATTTCTGTTGTGTCGAGAGTTTTATCTGACTGAACAAGATGAATTGTGCTATAACCTTCCATATCGACTACTTCAACAATGTGGTAGTTTTTATTGGTATATCTGCAAACTGTTTCGTTTTCATATTCTCTTGTTTCAGAAGAAGACGGTGCATCAATGCCCCAAGGAGTCCACTTGTAATATTCGACCTGACTATATGAAAGACGATATTGAGTTTTTGTACCCGTTACTCTTTTCTGTGTAAACCACTGTTCGTCATTATGGCTATAGTATGATGTGCCGTCATCAAGGAATCCTGCAATACTTAATCTTGAACCAAGAGTAATTGTTTCATATTCACAAGTATAACCTTCAATTTCAATTGGTGAATAACAAACTACACCATTTTCATCAGTATATTTATAATGTGAATACTGATAATTTGTAACACCTGTATCTGCTACTGTCTGAGTTTCAACAACACAGTCAATTAATGTGTTATCAGCTATTAGTGTTGCATCTTGCCAAGCAGAATACATTGTTGTTTTATTACCTGTTACAGCCCAACCTGATTTTTGAAGATTCATATCATCAGCAACAAGTGTTGTAGTTGTAATATCTTTATATCTATAGCCATCTTCCAACTCAACATCATATTCAGCAATATTATTCTTTACTTCTGTTGGTAAATCTGAAAATAGCATCCAATTTGTGAACTCGCCTGCATTGTTGATGCAGTAATATTTTGTAGTAGGGTCGCTATCATTCTTACCAAGTGATTGTGCATAATAAGACACGCTACAAGTTGTGTCAATTGTTACAGGACCTGTATATTGCTTGGTGTTTTCTTCATCGCCATTGATATAATAGTAAATTACTGCATTTTCATCAGAAGATGTAAGAGTTAATTCAATTGTGCTTGCATATTCACCTGTTTCGTAATTAGCAACTGGAACATCTGTTGTTTCTTCAAAATAATAAATAGGGTAAACTGCAACATCGTGAGAAACTTCCATAAGAGCATCAGCATTGTCCCAACCGGCAAATATTTCACCATTAGCGCCTTTTGAAAATACAGGAGTTTGTGCCGACTCACCGTAAGCAACACGCTGTGTTGAAATTACATTTCCCTCAAAGTCATAGAAATTAACGTTATAGACTTTCTTATCGTAAACAGCTGTTATAACCATATCGCCTGTTGCGATTACATTGCCTTCATTAAGCATATCCCAACCGGAGAAATCGTGTCCTACGATAACTGAATTTTCAGGAGGAGTAATAACATCACCATGTTCATATTTTTCAATTACAATGCTCTGTTTTGTCCAGTCAACAAAAATAATTGAATAAACTTCTTTTTCAAATACAGGATAGATTTCTAAATTCTGAGATACATTTGCTACACTTGTATCCCAACCTTTGAAGATATAGCCTTCTTTTACAGGGTTTTCAGGAAGAACCGCATTTTCACCTTCTTCAACTGTTTGTGTGCTAATTACATCACCTTCCCAGTTAAAGAATTTAACTGTATATTCAACTTTTGGTGCTTCAATTGTATCAATTACAATAAGGTCTGTTGCGCCTTCAATACCGATTGCAACAGTAAAATCACCTGTTTTAACGGTTGGCTCTTCACGAAGCTTAAAGGTAAATGAATATTCGCCATTTTCACCTATTTCTGTCTGACCAATATATTCATTTGTGTAGTCAGATGCACCATCAACTTTATAAACAAATAATGTTAACTGTTTACCTGCAAATGCTTCTAATTTACCATATTTTTCGCTACTGATTGTTCTTTCAATACCTGAATTGTCTTCAACAGAATCCGCAGTGCTGTAATATCTGTATTGAGTTTTTATTTGTATGTCATAGTTTTTACTATTGGTAAGTATGTCTGAAGGCAAACCATTTGGTGTTGACCAATCTGGAAATTCACCCCATTTCCAGAAATTATATTCATATTTATATGTTGCATAATTATATTGGTTTTTTGAACCAACAATTGTCCATACATCTTTTGGGTAACCATTATTCAAGAACCAATATTTTTGGCCGAAAAATGAAACATTATTACAACCATCATTACAGTCAGCATATCTATATTTTGCTCTACCATTACAAGTAGAAGGGCCCCACTCCTCTAAAGACGAATCCCACTTTACAATGGAATGATATGACCATTTACCACTTACATTATTAGAGCCTTCATTGTAATGATGTGTAGGACACCAATAGTGATTTCCATCCGAACCACCTGCAGGATTATAATAATGATAATATACATACTGTTTTCTATAACCATAAACATCAACAGTTTGTCTACCTATTTCTACACGTTTACCTGTTTCATTATCATAAGTAGATAATTGAGAATCCTGATAGCCAGTTTCTGATTGGAGAATAGCATTTTTTGTACCATCCCAAGTCCAACCTGCTAGTGTTTGAGTATTGCCTTTTGTATATATTTTTTCTCTATATCTGCTGATTTTTCTTGTTTCAACCTCAAGAGTACCGTCAGGATTTTCAGGTTCATTAAAACTCCAGTCTGACCACATTTCGCTATTTGAAACAGTTGTTGTAACTTTATCAGAAATTGGAACGCCTGAAGAATAACTATTAACAATTACTATTTCAACGCTTGTTGCCGCTTTATCACAAGGAATGAAAACTTCCATATTTGTTTTTGTGCCCTCTTTAGGAAGACTGAAAGCAGCAGATTCACTCATATCAACAAGCTTATCGTCAGCAGTTTTAAGAGAAACAACTGCACGACCCCTTGTAATGTCTAAATTATAATTCTTTAAGTCAAAATATACATAATAGCCATCTTCCTGACGAGTTGCAGTTGCATTACTGCAAATTACAGGAATATCTGGGTTTTCCCAATAATAAACTGCGTGAACATTTAAGGTTGTGCCATCTTTTACATAAACATTTTTATAGCTTTCATTTTCCCAAGCCTGAAAAACGTAGCCTTCAGGTGCTTTTGTTTCGGTTGGTGGTGTTGCAGACTCGCCATATTTAACTTTTTCAGTTTTAAGTATTTCATCTTTATTCCCTATAAAGTTGACTGTATATGTATTGATTTTATAGACTGCTTTTATGGTTTTATCACTTGTAATGTTGTAATATGAACTATCCCAACTTGAGAATGTATAGCCCTCTCTTGTAGGGATTTCTGGTGATTTTGCATCTTCACCATATTTTACTTCAACTTTTTCAATCTCTTCACCATTCCAGTCAACGAAGGTTACTGTTGATGGTGCGTGAGCGGTGCATGAAACTGCTGAGCTGTGTGAACTACTACCACCTTCACCATTTGCCTTAACTGAGAAGTTGTATTTTTGTGCATCAGCTAAATTAAAGCTAAACGAGGTTTGATTGCCTACACTAACTTCTTTATTAACTGTGTTGCTTGAAATTCCAACTGTATAAGATGTTGCATTTGATACTGCATTCCAAGTAAGTGTTACATTTTTACCTTGAGCAATATCATTTTTGTCAATACTGATTGAAGGAGTACTAGGTGGTTCAGGTTTTATATTACCAACATAACGTAACACACCATTCCATGGGTATGAATAGTAATTGGAGACATTAATTTCATCAGCGCCACTTCTCCATTTTCCACTACTATTATACTTTCCTCCACCAATGCCTCCTGCATATCCGTTCCAGTTTGCATGTGCGCCAACGAGTTGGTTATTACCAAGATAAATTTCTGTATGGTTCTTTTCGTTCAATAGAATATCGCCGCGTTGCAAATACGCAGACGTTGTCAAACCACCTAATTGACTTGCAGGAATCCATTTGAATCCATATTTTTCGAACATAGAACGCATATAATGTGTAGATGTAACCCAGTTTCCAAATCCTGCTTTTTTAAAAGCTGTTGTAACGAGAGATGAACAGTCATAATCTGTAGAACTACTCCAACCATGATTTGCGCCTAAAATATATCCATAAGTATTATCATTAGCAATACTTACTGCCCAGTTTATTGCTTTTTCAACCATCCAATGTGTTGTTGATGTTGGAGTTGTTGTAGTCGAACCAGTACCTGTAGAACTTGAAAAATTGGGTCTAACAAATCCAAAAAACTTACCATAACTGTATGAATAAGTATTTCTTATAACACCAGTAGAATAACTTTGTTCTATAACATTCATGTTTGAAGCGGAAGCATTCTCAACTATAGCAACATGACCATAGAGTTTACCCTTTTCAGTAAGTGTTTCTGACCAAACAGCTATATCGCCTGGTTGTGGAACAAGGCCATTATAATATTCTATTAATTTCCATCCACTTGGCAACTTGCTTTCATAAGCATATTCGTTGCCGTTAGCTTTTATAGGTGTCACACCTAAATAATGATAATACCATTTTGTTAAATCCACACATTGTTCAGGATACTCTTTAGGTTCACCATCATAATCTAATCTTTGCCCAACTTTTGATTGTGCCCATGCAACAGCCTCAGCTGCGGTTTTTGACAGTGTCGCTGCTTCGACTTCAATAGCTGTAAATGGTACTATTGAAACCATCATTAATAATGCAAGGAAAAATGATAATACTTTATTTATTTTTGTTTTCATTTTCTTTTCCTCCTTAAAAACTAATTTGCATTAAGAGTGAAAACGCTGAATTCAGTTATATAACCATTCAGATATAAATCAAGCTCTAATGCATCTAACGCATCAGTTGCCCAATCACCATTAAGGTCAGCAACTGCATTCTGCTTATCTGTTAACTGTGCTTTTAATGTTACGGCACTGACCAATAATGAATAGTCTGCACTATTCACAACACCGTCACAGTTAACGTCGCCCAGCAATGTGTTAAGACTGACTGTTATATTGTCACAAACCATTGCTACATCTTCATATTTTTCATTAAAGGTATCTGCCTGACTGTAAGATACCGTAATTCCTGTATCTGTTTTTGTACTGCTTAAAACTTCAAATTCAATAACAAACAACTGACCATTAGCAGTATCATTCTGAGTGCTATTCCACATAACATCAAAATAGTTATTATAAACACCTATATTATCGTTAAATGTTCCTGTAAATAGTCCTGAATTCGTAATGCTGACAGGCTTAACCAATGCATTATCATAATTAAATCTTAATTTGTAACCCATCAATCCTTTATTATTGCTTACAAAAACAGGTACATACATTGTTTTGCCATAATGACCTAACACTACAGGATTACTTTTTATAACTGCTGAATCACTTGTTGCTGAAGGCTCAACAAAAACACTGCAATCACTAAGCATTATTGAATTTGCACCTATAATATTTTGCACGCTAATTTCAAATAAATAGTCCCCTGCACTTGCAGTATCACTACAAGTCAATGTTATTGAAAATAGCAATTTATCTTCAACTGAACTGCTTATGTTTTTCAAATCAAATGAAAGTTCGCCATTATTATAGACTACATTCGAAACTGCGACAGTTGAATCAACTACTATTGTTTTATAGCTAAATGCTGATGTGTTATAATTTATGTTAACTGTTGCAGAAGACAATGAGCCTATGTCACCAATAACACCATTTAAAATAATATCTTCACCTGCTATTATATTGTTTGCAGTAAGCTTAAGTTTTGGTAAAGAATCATAAGTTGTGTTATTTATATTGATAACTACATCTTCACAATTAAATACAACATCATCAATGTTCTCATCAAATGTATTTTCAGCTTCATAATCCATTTGAATTGTTGTTGAGCCAAGTGCTTTACTATCTACAAGAAAATTGATATAGAATAATGTACCATCTTTGGTTAGGTTGCTACTACCTGACCATATAACTTTAAAGGTATTGTTTTTAGATGTTGAAATTGTGTCATTGAGCAACCCTTCGGTAAGTACGTTTTCACTGTCACTTGCAGAAACTACTTTAAGAGGAGTCAACACATCACTATCATAAGTGAATTTTAAGCCGAAACCTGCTATACCTGTATTATTTTTAATATACACAGGTACTGAAATTGTTGTTTCAGCATCTGATTTAACATTTACTGTCAAATCATCTGAATAAATGAAATTATCAGTTGTTATGGCAAATATATTATTTATACCAATAGTAAAAACAAGCAATACTATTGACATAACAACTGCTATGCGACGAAACAGTTTATTTCTTTTCATTTTTCTTCTGCCTTTCTTTTAAAAATTTCAACATGCAAACAATTATAATTAATAAAACAATTACAATTAAAATTAATAATGTTTTTTGAGAGTTACCAATTTCATTTTGATTGTTTTGTGTATTATTTTCTTGAATATCGCCTACCGAACTCTGGTTAAAAACATTTAACAAATCTTCTTCTGACAAATAATCGGAATATTTTTTATCAAGTCCTTTTTCTTCGAAAAACTCAAGCAATTCACCAACATTTTCTGAATTTATATCTTTATATTTGTTGTTTTCTTTAAATTGCTCAATAATTTCTTCAGGGCTATCTTCAGTTATTAATGAATTGGCATCTTTTATCAAGTTATCTTTCAATAAGGATGTGTGCGCGTCTTTAACTTCATCAAAATCTTTGTAATATTCTTTTTGATTAGATAAAATTTCAATTTGCTGATTAATTGTTGATATAACTTTATCTTTAATACCTGACTCAATATTTTCATATGAAGTTACATCATTTTCTTTTAGAGCATCAGTGATAATATCAAGCATCAAATCTTCAGTTATTGTTGTTTCTTCGTCTGTTTTTTCTGTAACTGTTTCACTAGTGTCTGACTCCAACATATAGTTTGAAGAAACTATATCATTACATAAAAAAACAATATCTTCATAATTACCATTAAATGTATCTGGTTGACTAAACGATAATTTAATTTTAAAAGGTTCTTCTGTTAACACTTTAACTTTAAGAACAGCTATTGTTCCGTTTAATATTGTGTCTGTAGTATTATTCCACATAATATCGAAACCGCCATCTTTATTCCCGATATTATTATTAAAATTACCACCACTTGTAACTTCACCTTTATTGACAGAAACAATTTCAACTGAATCTTTTGGATATTCTAAATGCAACTTAAAACCCATTATTCCGGGATTATTGCGGATATGTATTGCTATTAATTGCTCGTCTTTAATATTTTGGTTGATAACTTCAGAAACGATTTCTGCAGTATTCTGTGCATATACGTTAATAACACAACTAATTAAAATTAAAACGATAACAACTATTGATATATATTTTCTCATCATATCACCTATAATTACTATTACTTCTAATTCTATACTTTTATCAACCACATTTCTATACTCCAACAGCGTACAAAACAAGAATATTTTTACTATAAATTTCTATGTTATAGTATTTATTTCTGCAAAAAAATAACCACTACACTATTTAAAAGTGTCGTGGTTATTTCTCAAATTATTATTTTGTTATTTGTTTTTAGTCTTCGACCATATTTTTTATTTTTTGTGGAGTTGGGATGTCTTTGAATCCGTAGAATTTTCTTGCGTTTTCACCAAGAATGAGTTTTTTATTTTCTTCTGTGATTTCTGTTGATTTTTCTATGAAATCTAAACTCATTTTATATGTGATTGCAGTCATTGTTCTTGGGTAGTCACTGCCCCACATAAGTTTATCAAATCCCACAAGATTTGCAGATTCAATAATCGCTTTAATTGCAGATGGGTATGGGTAAAATTCACTATTGAAAAGCCAAGTGATTCCACCACTTTCGATGAACACATTTTTATTCTTTGCAAGTTTGATTTGTTCAAGCCAACCGTCACGAGTAACCATACCAAAATGACCGATTGCAATTTTAAGTTCTGGGAACATATCAATAATTTTTTGCATCATTTCGGTTTGCTCGTCACCATCAGCAAGGTCAATTGAAATGAATTTATTGTTGTCATTTGCAAGTTTGAATGGTTCAAGGTGGTTTAAG
Source organism: Candidatus Fimenecus sp. (assembly GCA_045613585.1). Classification (GTDB taxonomy): domain Bacteria; phylum Bacillota; class Clostridia; order Oscillospirales; family Acutalibacteraceae; genus Fimenecus. Next base: position 13,558 of record JAZLBG010000068.1, read on the forward strand.
AGATTTTTGTCTTGAAGACGACCTGCACAGATTTTAACACCATCAAACCCACTTATATCTCCCATTGGTTTTTCTTCATATAATGCACAGATTTTAATGCGGTCACTTTTGCATTGAAGAAGATATTCATCCTGATTTCCGTCAATGTATTCCTGTGTAATAACTGCACCTGAAACACCTGCATAATCCATATTAGCAAGAAAACGCTCTACAGAATTTTCACCATCTGTCATATATGGTGGCATCATTTGTTTGATTTCGCCACCAAAATCACTTTTACCGCCACCAATATCATAGACCGGCTTGCCATTGACTATTCCGTTTTGCTTTTTCCATAAATGAGCGTGTGCATCAATAATCATAATGTTACACCGTCCTTAAATATTGCAATTTCACGATTACCTTGAATTTCATTTTTGGTGAATTCACCGTTTGCAACTCGTTTGATAAGTTCTAACAACTCGTCTGCTTTAGCTTGTTTATCAAAGCCATATGCAGAGTAATCAATCCAATGTGATTTTTTTGTTGCGATATTATCATTAGATGCAATTTTTACTGTTGGTACAGGTCCACCAAGTGGAGTTCCCCTACCCGTTGTAAATAACACAAGATGACAACCAACTGCTGAAAGGTTTGTAATTGACACAATATCATTACCAGGACCATTCAAAAGGTTAAGACCTGGTTTTGCAAGAGTGTCACCATAATTAAGAACATCAACAACAGGGGCTGTGCCACCTTTTTGAACACAACCAAGTGATTTTTCTTCAAGAGTAGTTATTCCGCCCTCTTTATTTCCCGGTGATGGGTTTTCTGAAACGGGCTCACCATGGTCTTTGAAATACTGCTTGAAATCGTTGATAAGATTAACGCTTTTGTTAAATACATCTTCGTTTATACATCTGTCAAAAAGCACAGTTTCTGCACCAAACATTTCAGGCACTTCTGTAAGCACGGCAGTACCACCCATAGCACAGATTTCGTCAGTAACCTTACCACAAATTGCATTTGCAGTAATTCCTGAAAATCCGTCAGAACCACCACATTTAAGACCTATTTTAAGCTTTGAAACCGGTACTTCTTCACGGATATCAGTTAATGCTATTGTTTTTAATTCATTAATAAGTTCAATGCCTTGCTGGAGTTCATTTTCGCAATCCTGAACTGAAAGAAATTTAACTCTTTTGTCATTCCAAATGCCAAGAACTTTTTTCATTTCAGGAATATTGTTATTTTCACACCCAAGACCAAGGACCAATACGCCACCTGCGTTTGGATGGTTAATAAGTCCACGAAGAATAAGTTGAGTAGTTTTATTGTCATCGCCTAACTGACTACAACCATATGGATGAGAAAAACAAATTGCACCTGTTTTTTCACTTAACTGTTTTGCAATACTATTTACACAACCAACTGTTGGAATAATCCAGATGTCATTTCGAATGCCTATATCACCATTTTCACGGACATATGCATTGATTGTAAAAGGCTCTTTTGGGGCAAGTTCTGTAAATATAGGATTATATTCGTATGAGAGAATATCGCCTAATTTTGTTTTCATATTGTGAGAATGAACAGAGTCACCCTTTTTAATATTTTCAGTTGCATATCCGATTGGGTAGCCGTATTTAATAACATCTGCACCCTTTTCTATATCACAAATTGCAATTTTGTGACCTGTTTGTAAGTTTACACAGACATTATCCTTTTCATTTATTCTGACAGTATCCATTTCATTGTTTCCTTTGCACCGAGTGAATCGATTTTATTAAAATATTCAGTAACTAACCCTGTTAATCCACTAAGGTCTGCTTGCCACAAAGAAGTATTCTTAAGAATATCAATAATACTATCATTTTTCATTATAGCAACAACATTTTCTGCATCGTCAGGATTATCATTTTTATAGAAATAAATAAGGTATGCTAAAGAAAGTGCAAGTCCTACAGGATATACACCGTTTTTCTCTTTATACTCAATAAGTGTTGGAAGAACTCGAACTGAATATTTGCTAACTGAATTAAGTGCGATTGAACGCCATTTGTGTTGAATAAATGGGTTTCTGAATCGGTCAAAAACATTGTTAGCAAAGGCAACGCTATCTTCATTTTCACCAATTGTTGGAAGAATTTCTTCTTTCATGATTTTATTAAGAAAAGCAGATGCAAGCTCATTATTCATAGCTTCGCCTACTGTTTCGATACCTGAAAGAATTGCACCAGCCACAAGTGATGTATGAGCACCATTTAAAATTCTTACCTTGATTTTCTTGTATGGTTTTGCATCATCTGTCCATACAACATTAAACCCTGCTTTTTTAAGTGGGAATTCATCTTCAAAATCACCTTCTATAACCCAGAGGTGGAAGATTTCTGCTGTATCAAGGAATTTATCGTCAGGGTGCATTTCTTTTGTTTCGTCATTAGGATAACCTGTAACGATTCTGTCAACGAGAGTGTTGATGAAATGATTTTCATTCTCTAACCAAGTGATAAAATCTGCTTCTAAATTCCAAAGTTCTGCATATTTAAGAACACATTTTTTAAGTTCTGTACCGTTATTATCGATAAGCTCACAAGCAAGAATTACAAAGCCTTTGAGACCATTTTTATAGCGTCTGTAAAGGAGTTGAGTAAGTTTACCTGGGAATGATAATGCAGGCTTATCTTGGAATTTGCAAGAATCAACAAATTCAATACCCGCTTCAGTTGTATTTGACACGATAAAACGAAAATCAGGATTATCGGCTAACGCCATATAATCTTCAAAGTCTTTATATGGGTCAACACATCTTGAAATTGATTCAACAATAGTATGTTCTTTTACAATTTCACCATCTTTAATACCTCTTAAATAAAGGTTATATTTACAGTCTTGTTCGTTAAGTTCTGCTACTCTACCCATTGAAATTGGTTGAACAACAACTGCCTTGCCATCATAAAGACCTTTTTCGTTCATTTTATGAAGAAAATAGTCGAAAAATCCACGAAGAAAGTTACCTTCGCCAAATTGAATTACAGTTTCTTTCATATTAGTCACCTATTTTAATAAGAAGTTTTGCAAGAGTACCATCATTATTGCTGAGAGCCTTAAAAGCGTCAAGGGCATTTTCCATATCATAAACGCCACTTACCATTTTCATAGGGTCTGCTTTTTTATTTGAAACAATATCAATCAAATTAATAAAGTCATCTTTAAGAGCATTACGGCTACCGTGAATGTTAAGTTCTTTCTTAAGAATAATTGAGTGAACAAAATTAGTTTCACGCTTACCATTACCGATAAGAATGATATTTGCAGCAAAAGCAGCGTTATCAATACAACCTAAAAATGTTTCAGGAGCACCGCAAGCCTCAATACAAACATCAAAACCATTTCCATTTGTAAATTCATTTGTAAACTCTTCAAGCGACTGTGTTTTGGTATTAACAACTGCATCTGCACCATACTCTGTTGCAAGTGATAAACGATTATCAAGAATATCTGCTACTACGATTTTATTGCATTTCTGTTTTGCAGCAAGAAGTGCAAAAAGTCCAATTGGACCTGCACCGATTACAAGTACATTATCAGTTTCTTTGATTGTTGCACGAGAAACTGCATGTTGTGAAATTGCAAAAGGCTCAATAAGTGCTAATTCTTGTGCTGAAAGTCCTTTACCATCATAAATTCTTTCAACTGGCATTGAGATATATTCACAAAATGCGCCATCACGCTGAACACCCATTGTCTGATTATCTGTGCAACAGTTTACAAAACCACGTTCACAACTATAACAAGTGCCACAGTTAAAATATGGATTACACGTAACAATATCCCCTGCTTTAAGTCCCTTATCATTTTCAGGAATACTTACGATTTCTGCTGAAAATTCGTGTCCAGGGATTCTAGGGTATGTAGTGAATGGTTGATTGCCTGTAAATGATGCAACGTCAGCTCCACAGATACCAACATATTTAACTTTAAGAAGCGCTTCGCCCTCTTTAACTTCTGGCATTGGGACTTCTCTTATTTCAATTTCATTTGGATTAGGAATTACTATTGCTTTCATTTTATTTGTCCTCTTCAATATAATTTTTATCCCAGATTACACCCGTTTTAAGTGGTGCACCTTTACAGAAAATTTTATTTTCATAAGCATCTAATGGGTCTTTGATAAACTCGTCTTTATCAATAAGTTCAACAACCTCATCATAACGGGAGTCAACAAGCACCTCAATTGCTTTTTCCATATGCTCTTGGCGGAAATTAATTGATGCGAATATTACATGATTTTCAAAGCCGAACGGCATTGTGTCATAAGACACAACAGGGCCTAATGAGAAACTGTTGTAAACACCATTGCAACCGAGAACTTTATGTTGGAATGCGATTCTGTGTTCAATATTTGCACCACTTGTGCCAACGAACATTGTAGCCCTGCCACCAATTTTCTCCATAATCTTTTCTGCAGTTTCTTCTTCAGATAAACCCGCTGTGCAAAGGTAATCTGCACCTACAATCTCTTTTGAGAATGTAACTTTCTTGCAATTTTCATCACTACGACCTACAAAAAGGATTTGAGCATCAGGATGATTTCTTCTGATTTGGTCTGCTATAAAAAGACCTGTCATACCAAGGCCGAAAACGACTGTTCTTGCAAAAATATTGTTTTTCGCTAATTTTCTAGCTTCTTGTTCTGTGCATTTATGCTTTGCCATCTCAACACGGAAATTCTGTGCTTCACCAATATCTTCCATTCTTTCAAGTTGGAAGATTGCACAAGCATAAGGGTCAGCAAATGAGAGCTTTTTTGCTACTGATAATGGTAATTTTTTAAGTCCCGCATACTTTTCAGGAAGATGAAGAAGCATATCAGGGTTATAATAGTTTTTGTCACAGAAAAGACCGTCAGCTTTATCACAACCATATTCAAAATATGTTTCGTCTTCTGTATAACGAGTTGGGTCCCAGCTGTCCCCTCCTCGAATAAGCACAATTGCAAATCTGTTTTCAGAAGGTACCCATACAACGCCTTCGTGACCATTGATAAGGCGGTTTTCACCTTCAGGGAATTTATGGGAAAGGTTATTTTCTCTGCCCATTTTCATAAGCTCAAAGTCTGTACCACAAAAGCCCTGAAAAACAGGATATGCTTCAACGCCTTTAAGTAATGACTCACCGCGAAGTCTTTGTCTTTCGGGATTTATTAAATTGATTTCACCATATTTGATTGGTAAATCTTTATCGTTTTGAAAATATGTACCGTAAGTTTTCATAAGTTTATTATATCCTTTTATAATTCATCATATCGGCAGAATCAAGACCCCACCCTATATTATTCAAGTGCAAACACCGCTTCATCAAGGCACATTCTTAATGATTTTGCCTTTGTGCATCTGATGAATGATTTATAATCTTTATCTGTTTCACATGCTGCAAGTCGTTTACTTGTAATCAACTTTTTCATATTGTTGCCGTTAAGGTGAATAATGCAATCAAGCGCACGCTCTTTAACTGGTTTATTCTTTCGAGCCACAACATCTGTAAGAGTTACTGTAATTTCATCTTCAACGCTTACACCACTGATTTTAACAAATGATTTACCGCTTGTTACAGGTGTTACGATTCCGTTTATCATAACTTCAACTTCATCGAAATCCTCAACATCCTTGAAGTTAAGAGTATATTCACGCTTTGCAGGAATACATTTAAGCGCTTTACCACCACTAATTGTGAATTTAATGGTATTTTTTTCTTCGGCAACAGTCATTGTAGTAATCGAGTACTCATCATTTTTATATTTAGCTGTTTCACCATCGTCTTCATAGAAATTGATTGTGTTATTACCACGATAAATATCAATTTCTAGTCTTTCAGGACATTCCCAAGAGTTGCCGTTATCTTTTGACATTGGAATAATTGCGCCCTCTTTTGCAAGTACAGGAATTGTGTTAATTGGACTATTGATTACAGTTTCTTGACCGCCTTTATAGATTTTGCCATCAAAAATGTTGGTCCATCTACCCTCTGGTAACCATACTTTTGTTGCTGCAGTTTTTGTTTTTGCATCCATTTTAGTAGTAACAGGACATACAAGAAGTTCTGAACCAAAGAAATACTCGTTACCATATTCAAAGGCTTGTTTATCTTCAGGGTATGTATAATAAAGTGGCTCACAAAGTGCTCTACCCTCGTTATATGTACGGTAGTTCATAGAATAGATATATGGAATCAAATTATGACGAAGACGAAGATACTCTGTACCTAATGTTTCTGCCTCCCATGAGAAATTCCAAGGCTCTTTACCAAGAATATCAAGGCTTGTTGAATGAAGTCTTAAAATTGGTAAGAATACTGCAAGTTGAAGCCATCTGATATACAATTCATCATCATGGTCACCCATCATATGACCGCCAATATCGTGGCTCCACCAAGTATAACCACAGTTTGCAGCATTAGCAGTAAAATATGGTTGAAAATTAAGAACACTCCAGTTAATTGCAGTATCACCTGAGAAACCTAATGGATAACGATGTGAGCCAATACCTGCATAACGAGAAAGAATCATTGGTCTTCTTTCTTCACGGTCAGTATCAAGATAATGATAGTGGTTAAGAAGCCACAATGGGTCAAGACCTGCTTTTTTACTTCTTGTACCTTGTTGCCAGTCAATCCACCAGAAATCTACGCCTTCATTTTCATAAGGGTGGTGAAGAATATCAAAATATGCATTGATAAATTTCTTATCTGTCAAGTCAAACTCAACTGAAGTTTCTGTTAATGGGTCAATATCCATAGCTTTTGCCATATCTTCGTACATATCTTCAAAAGCACGGACACCATCTGCAGGATGAAGGTTAAGTGTAACTTTAAGTCCCATATCGTGAAGTTTTTGTAAGAATCCTTTATAATCAGGGAAAAGTTCTGTATTCCAGCTATAACCTGTCCAACCACTACTTAAAATATTGCTTGACTTATATTTTTTATTGAATTGCTTTTTAAGGTCAACCCAATGCCAGTCCATATCAACTGTTGCAATTGTAAGTGGAATATCACGACGGAAGAATTCTGTCATTAAATCTTCATATTCTTTTTGAGTGTATGCACGATAACGGCTCCACCAGTTACCTAATGTATAACGAGGCACAAGTGGTGGCATTCCTGTTATTTTATAGAAGTCATTAATACCTGCAACATAGTCTTTACCATAAACAAAAACATAAATGTCTTTTGTATCATCTTCACGTGATGAAAGTGTACCATCATCATTAAGAAGTAAAGTCTTGCTATCATCATAAGTTGACACACCATCAGTTGAAATAATACCATCCTCAAGTTCTTTTGGACCATACGTATTATCAAGAGTACGAGTTGTGCCTTTCAAGTTATTTGATGTGCTATATGTAAGCTTATTACCATCAAGAACAGCATATTTGAAACCGCCTGTATGGTTGTTTACATAAAATTCTGCTTTTTCTGTTTTAATTGTCAAAACATCTGTGTTTTCTGTTTTAGTGAAATCAACTTTACCAAAATTTCTATACCAGATACTTTGTGATGGTAAATCTGTAAACTTGCCCTCAGTTGAAAATTCTACACGAATCATTGTTGCAGTAAGCACAGTTACACGCACATTGCCACTTAATATAACATTTTCTTCACACGCTTTTGCATCTGTTTTTGCTAAAAGTTGTTTGTTTAACTCTGACATAATCCCTTACTCCCCTATATTTTATTGAAATCTAATGCTTTAGAAATAACTTTTAAGTCGCTTACTTTATCTGCGAGTGTAATTTCAGCGTTTTCAAGTGCAGTACAATACTCATCACCATTATAAACTGAACAAGCAAGACTCTTATTTACATAAAGCTTTACAAGTCCGTTAGGTTCACATATAACTGTGATTTTATCATTTTCATTAAGTGTAATATCGCTGCGACTTGTTCTGCCATTAAATCTTATTGCACCATAGCCATCACGATTGCTTACATTAATAATGTCACCTATTGAGAATAACACACCATCTTCTGTGTTATTAACTACACATTGAACTGTAAAATCTCTGCCACATGGTATTTTCATTTCTTCGCAAATAAAATCTTTGTGATATTTCACATTGATTTGAGCATCTGCAATATCACCAAATGCATTTTTTACAGTTAATGATACAAAAGCTTTATCAGTTGGCTCTGCATAATTAATTTTGAGAGTACTGTAATCTTCAAGCAACTGAATACTACTGATTTTTGAATCTGAAGAAATAGCATTCTCATCAACATAAATTCTGTCGTCAAAGAAAAGTAATAATTCTCTATCACTTTCAAATCTACCGTACACAAGTTCAGGTGTTTTTTCAGCCACTTTTGTGAATTTCATAATAATTGCTTCAAGTGGCATAAGATTAACTGTAATAGTTTCGCCATAAGAATATGTTTTATTGTCAGTTTTCTTGTCATAAGGATAAACATAAGCCATTTTAAGATTTTGCATATCTTTATTTACGCCTATTGTTTCATCAAGAGTTACTGCAATGCTTTGCTGACGATTTGCAGGGTTACGAAGTGAGATAATTCCTTTATTTTCACTCCAACAAGAATAACCATAAGCCTGACCATTTTCAGGTGAGCCACCAATAAACTGTGATGTTTTAAGTGTTTCGTAATCGTTACGGATAAAACGAAGTGCATCTGCATTGATACGCCATTTGGCAGGATTAAACATATTATATGAATAATAAAGTTCCCAGAATGCTGTACCACGAGTTGCCATCATAAACATATATTTACGAAATTCTTCATCTGTCATTGAAATTTTCGCAGTATTACCATAAATTGGGTCATGATTATAAATAAACTCATGTGGGAATTGATAGTTTCGTACAACACTAAAATCATGATAGCAATTATCACGATATGTAAGCACTCTATCAACATCACGATCACTTAATTTTTCACCTTTTTTAGTTTTATCAATGAAACCTATATCACCGCTATTCTGAATCCATAGGCTATCTGACCACTGTAAAAACCAAGGGCTCGCATTACAATAACTTGTCTGATTAATCCATAAATCTTTACCTACTGCTTCGCGTGTAATACGAAGTTTGCGGAAAATGTTAATCCAATTTTCCCACATTTCAGTATATTGATACATCTGATTGTATCCACCTGTCATATGACCATGTTTTTTAGATGGGCATGCTCTAAGTAAGAAACCATCAAGTTTCCAATAATTTATATCAAATTTACGGTCATTTTCAAGGTAATATTCTGTAATATTCTTAATGTATTCAGTTGAAGATACACAAACGTCTTTTGCAGCTTTATTATAGCCACCCTTGCCAGCTTTCTCCATTTGTTTACCAAAAGCTGGTGTTTTATTGTTATAACCGCCTCTTGGACCATTCCAAAGCCCAAAGTTTGATGAAAATTTTCTTGCCATTGTTGCAGCAGGATATAACTCATTTGGGAATTTTTTATTGAAAGTCCAGAAGTCTGCATCCCAATCAACAAAGCCATCATCCACTACATAAGAATCAAGTGGTGGCACCATTGTTTTGGAAAGGTTGTTTTCAATTTGTTGGAATGACTCAATAATATTCTCATTTGTAATATCATGCATATGGTCATACCATGAATTATATTGAAATCTTGGTTTAACTTTTCGCGATATATTACGAATATATGTTAAGAAATCTTCACGGATTACTCGCAAGTCATAGCTTCTTGCTGCACCCACAACAGTATTCCAACATCTATAAGTGTGACCACAGTTAAGTTTTAATTCATCAAAACGTTTACCTGTGAAATATCGACAATAAAGCGTGCTATCATCAATGTTATTTTCTGCAAGAGGAAATTCGGAGCCAAAAAACAAACCATTAAGATATACGGGTTGGCCTAATGCACTATGATATTCTGTAAGATAAGCTTGCTCAATTTCACCTATTGTCCATTCTTGCTCTTTATTCTGTATTAAAATATGTTCACCATCAATATAGTCAATAGTAATAAGATGCTGACGGTCAGGGTCAATCATCATTTCAATATATTTATGCATATAGTGGTTGTTATCATCAATCTCAACATTAACGATAAAGGTAATTCTTGCACCGCTATATGTATATGGCTTAAATACAAACTCCACTCTTTTTTTGAATACGTTTACAGTATCAATTTCAAGATTGTTTGAAGATAAAAACTCTGTTTTATAACCAAATGTTTTTTTCACCTTAAATGCAACAAAAAATTCAGCAGAAAAACTATCAAACTTAACAGATTTTTTACCATCGATTCTTTTATTGATAATTTCTGTTGTTACAAGTCGATTACCCTTTGTTGAAAATCTTCTTTCAATGTAATCATTACCAATAGCAACTATATCATTATCAAAATTAGCATAAGCTCCTACCATTTTATTTTACCTCACTAAACAATATTTTTTCTGTTGCTAATGCAGCATCTTCAACAATTTTTACACAAGGGCGTTTTTGATAATACTCTTGAGTTCTAGCTTCTGGAACACTTGAATTTTCAGGCTTTGAAAGTCCTAAAAGCTCTTTACAAACAATAGAATGATTGGTTTTCTTAAATTCATCTGCAATAGCACAAACTTTTTCATAAACTTCTGTCTTTGAAAGTTCAGGATATTTAAGGCCTACTACCATTGCACTGCCGCTTATTGCACCGCAGACTTCACGCATTCTACCAACGCCTCCGCCAAGCCCTACTGACACGGCTAAAGCCATTTCTTCAGATAATCCTAAATCAGTTGCAAAAGCTGTAAAAACTGCTTGAGAACAGTTTTTACCTTGCATAAAATGTTCTATTGCACGGTCTGAATATTTCGACAAGAAAACCACTCCATTTAACTAAAATATACCAAATTAATTCTATCACATTACAATGATTATTGCAATAAAAAAAGCAGTAGAAATCTACTGCTTTTAATCGGGATATCGTTTGTTTTCTTTGAGATTAGGTAATTCAGGAATAAAATATTCTTTAGCAAGTGTTACAAGTATTTTTGCTTCAACAAAATTTACTCCATCGTTATCAAATCCACTTTTACTCGCTCTAACTATTGTATTGTTTGTTTCATTTATCTCGTATACATTTTTCAGTTCCTCATAAGTCATTATAAGTTCACCGTTTGCATCTTTTTTGCCTGAAAATTCAAGCACAGTAGAACTTGGAAACTCAGCATTAACCTTTATTAATGCTACAAGGTTTTCTTTTTTTACACCATATTTATTAGAAATAGCAACAATGCTTTTATTATTAGGATTATCAGAAAAATACACTTCTGCATCACTATTTTCTATCTTTTCCATATCTTCATCACTAATTAATGTGTTACCCACATTTTTTTGAGTAGTAACCACATCAGTAGTTGTCACATTTTCAGTAGTCGAAGACTGTGCTTGTTGTTCAGTCGTAGTAATAACTGTTTCTGTTGTAGTAATAGTTAATTCTGATTCATTCTTATTAGTTGTTTCAGTTGTAACAGTTGACTCTGATATATTATTATTTATTTCTGTAGTAAAAACTGTTGACTCTGTTATATTTCCAACAGTAGAATTAGCAGTTTCTTCCACATTAGTATCAGAACAACTAGAAAAAGTAAGACAAATTAGCAATATAAACAATAACAATACTAAAATTTTTCTCATAAAAATCACCTATAAAAAAAAGGTGTGTCTAGCACACCTTTTTAGACAAATCATTTGAAATTATGCACCGAGACCACCAAGAAGACCTAAAATAACATTAATGAGTTCATTGATGTCGAAATCTGCAAACATAACTGTAATGAATTCAATGATACCTGCGAAATCCATCCTGTGCACCTCCTTATATTACACCTATGTGTACATTATAGCACCAGAATTCAATATTTTCAACACTTTATATTAAGAATGTTTAACAAAATTTTAAAACACAATTTGTTAATAGTGAACAAAAATAGACTCTGTGTTTACTAAAAAAATAAAACCCTGTTCTTATAAGAACAGGGTCAAAATTAATTATTCTTAAATTATTTAAGAGTAACTTTTGCGCCAACTTCTTCAAGTTTAGCTTTGATGCTTTCAGCGTCTTCTTTTGATGCTGCTTCTTTAAGTACTTTAGGAGCACCGTCAACAACTGCTTTAGCTTCTGCAAGGCCAAGACCTGTAACTTCACGA
>JAZLBG010000069.1:0-4468 GCA_045613585.1 Candidatus Fimenecus sp.
GTGCTATCTCAAGATTTGATAAAAGCGTATCATTTGCAATTAAGTGCGTTGTAATTACTTTGTGCTTCTTGCTATTTGCTTATCGATTAAGTAGTGATGGATTAGTGGCTTACAGGTTTTTCTGGCAGTAATTACATAGGAAGGTAATAGTTTTGAACAGTTCAAAGCAAATTAAAATTGGTGCGATAATCTCCTACGGTACAATTGTTTTTCATATTGTAGCAGGACTTATTTATACACCATGGTTGTTGTCTCAAATCGGTCAGAGTGATTATGGGCTTTATACGCTGGCAACGTCACTTATAACTATGTTTGTTATGGACTTTGGTTTGGGTGCAGCAATTTCGCGATATGTATCGCGTTACAGAGCACAGAATAGTCAGGTATCAGTTGACAATTTTCTTGGAATGATTTATAAGCTTTATATGTTTATAGATGCGATAGTTTTCATTGTCTTACTTGTTGTTTTCTTTATGCTTGATACGGTTTATGTGAATCTATCGGCAACTGAACTTGAAAAATTCAAAGTTCTTTATATTATTGTAGCTCTATTCAGCGTAATTTCATTTCCGTTTTCAAATTTAAACGGAATCTTAACATCTTACGAAAAATTTATTGTATTAAAACTTTGTGATTTTTTTAATAAAGCATTAAATATTTTTCTTGTAGTAATAGCTCTTATGCTCGGTTGGGGTGTTTATGCACTTGTATCAGTAAATGCCTTTGTGGGATTAATTACAATAGCATTCAAATTACTTGTTATTAAAAGTAAAACCCCTGTCAAGGTAAATTTCAGATTCTTTGACAAATCAATGCTCAAAGAAATTTTTGGTTTTTCAATGTGGACAACCGTGGGTAATATTCTACAACGTCTTATTTTAGGAATATCGCCATCTATTATAGCGGCAGTTTGTGCTGCAGGCTCAATCGAAGTTGCTATTTTTGGATTAGCAAGTACAGTTGAGGGCTATGTTTATACGTTTGCTACAGCAATTAATGGTATGTTTATGCCACGGATTTCAAAAATCATTGTTGATGGTGAAAAAGATATAAAACTAATGCCTTTAATGGTAAAGGTTGGTAGAATTCAACTTATGTTAATTGGTTTGATTTCGGTTGGCTTTTTAGCGTTAGGTAAGTCTTTTATTGTTGATATTTGGAATAAGCCTGATTTTGCACAGAGTTATTATTGCGCAATATTGTTACTTGTTCCTAATATGTTATATCTGCCAATGCAGATTGCAAATACAACATTGGTTGTTGAAAACAAAGTTAAAATTCAGGCACAAGTGTTTATGGCAATGAGCGTTGTTAATGTGGTGTTATCATTAATTTTCTCTCATTTATGGGGCGCAGTCGGTGCTGCATTAGCGGTATTTATTGCTTATTTAGTACGAATTATTCTTATGATAATTGTTTATCAGAAGAGTATGAATCTAAATATGGTGAAGTTTGTGAAAGATGTATTTTTAAGTATGTCACCATATTTGATTATTACTTTTGTAGTAGGTTATGCAATGGAATGCTTTAATCCATTACAACATGGTTTATTGCGATTTGCAATCAATGGTGTTGTATTGGTAGGTTGCTTCGGTGCGTTAATGCTTATCAAAGGCTTTAATCAATATGAAAGAGGCCTGATTACAGGTGTTTTGAAAAAGTTATTAAGAAAATAAAGATTATTTAATCTACGGAGTGAATAGAAAATGAGTATATTTAAGGGAAAGACATTAATGATTACTGGTGGTACAGGTTCATTCGGTAACACTGTACTCAGACGTTTTATTGAAACAGATATCGGCGAAATTCGCGTCTTCTCTCGTGACGAGAAAAAGCAGGACGATATGCGTCATGAATTTCAGCACACACATCCTGATGTAGCACATAAACTTAAGTTCTACATTGGTGATGTTCGTGATTTGCAGTCAGTTAAAAATGCAATGTATGGCGTTGATTACATATTCCATGCGGCAGCACTCAAACAAGTTCCTTCTTGTGAATTCTTTCCAATTGAAGCGGTAAAAACTAATGTTTTAGGTACAGATAATGTTCTTACTGCTGCTATTGACGCGGGCGTAAAGACTGTTATCTGTCTTTCAACTGACAAGGCAGCATACCCAGTAAACGCAATGGGTACATCAAAAGCAATGATGGAAAATGTTGTTGTTGCAAAGTCAAGAACAGTTTCTCCTGAAAGAACAAAGATTTGTTGTACTCGTTATGGTAATGTTCTTTGCTCACGCGGTTCAGTTGTGCCACTCTGGATTGACCAGATTAAAGCAGGTAACCCAATTACAATTACAGAACCACAAATGACACGTTTTGTTATGAGTCTTGAAGAGGCAGTTGACCTTGTTCTTTATGCTTTTGAAAATGGTGTAAGTGGCGATATTCTTGTACAGAAAGCACCAGCTTGTACAATTGACGTTCTTGCAGATGCAGTACGAGAAATCTTCAATCCGGAAGCAGAAAAAAGAGTAATCGGTATTCGTCATGGTGAAAAGATGTTTGAAGCACTCCTTACAAATGAAGAATGTTCAAATGCTATTGATTTAGGTGATTTTTATCGAGTTCCTGCTGATAAGCGTGACCTCAATTATGATAAATATTTTACTGATGGAAATATTGACCGTAATCCTCTCCATGAGTTTGACTCAAACAATACAGAATTATTAACAGTAGAAGAGGTGAAGGCAAAATTGCTTTCTCTTCAGTATATCCAAGATGTTCTTGCAAATTGGGAGAAATAAAAAATGAAAATTCTTGTTACAGGAGCAAAAGGATTTGTAGGTAAAAACCTTGTTGCAACACTTAACACAATTAAAGAAGGTAAGAACAAAACTACAAACTTGCCAACAGAGCTTGAAATCTGCGAATTTGATATTGATACAGATAAAGAACTTTTAGACGAATTTTGTAATGGTTGTGACTTTGTCGTAAACCTTGCAGGTGTTAACAGACCACAGAATACAGAAGAGTTTATGGAAGGTAATTTTGGATTTGCATCAACACTTCTTGAAACTCTTAAAAAGTATAATAATACTTGTCCTGTTTTACTTTCCTCATCAACTCAGGCAGCACTTGATAATCCTTATGGCCAAAGTAAAAAAGCAGGGGAGGATTTGTTCTTCCAATACTCAAAAGATTCGGGTGCAAAGGTGTTGGTTTATCGTTACCCTAATGTTTTTGGTAAATGGTGTAGACCAAATTACAATAGTGCTGTGGCAACTTTCTGCAACAATATTGCAAATGACTTGCCAATTCAGGTAAATGACCGTAACCACCCAATGACACTTGTTTATGTTGATGACGTTGTTGATGAGATTATTAATGCTATGTGTGGCAACGAAACTCGTGATGGGAATTATTGCAAAGTACCCGTTGAACATAAAATTACATTAGGTGAAATCGTTGATTTAATTTATTCATTTAAGGAAAGTCGCGAAAATAAAATAGTGCCTGATATGACAGAGGGGAGTTTTTCAAAGAAACTTTACAGCACATATCTTTCATATTTGCCAAAGGATAAGTTTTCATACCCACTTAAAATGAATGTTGATGACCGTGGTTCATTTACCGAGATTTTAAGAACTGTTAATAATGGCCAGTTTTCAGTAAATATTTCAAAACCACACATCACAAAAGGTCAGCATTGGCATCATACAAAGAATGAAAAATTCTTAGTAGTTGCAGGTAATGGCGTAATTCGTTTCCGTAAGATTGACGAAGATGAAGTTATTGAGTATTTTGTTTCGGGTGAAAAACTTGAAGTGATTGATATTCCAACAGGCTACACTCATAATATTGAAAACCTTGGTGATACAGATATGGTAACTTTTATGTGGTGTAACGAGTGTTTTGACCCATCTCATCCCGATACTTTCTTTTTGGAGGTCTAAATTATGAAATTAGATTATTCAGATATTAAATTTCAAGACAATGGCAAGTTAAAGCTTTTGATAATCGTTGGCACACGCCCTGAAATCATTCGTCTTGCTGCTGTTATTAATAAATGTCGTCAGTATTTCGATTGCATTCTTGCACATACAGGTCAGAATTATGACTACAATCTTAATGGGGTATTCTTTAAAGATTTGAAACTTCAGGACCCTGATGTTTATATGGATGCAGTGGGTGATGACCTTGGTGCAACAGTTGGTAATATAATTAACTGTTCATATAAACTTATGAATGAAATCAAGCCTGATGCAATGCTTGTTTTAGGTGATACAAACTCTTGCCTTTCAGCAATTCCTGCAAAACGACTTCATATTCCTATTTTCCATATGGAGGCAGGTAATCGTTGTAAAGACGAGTGCCTTCCCGAAGAAACAAACAGAAGAATTGTTGATATTATTTCTGATGTTAACCTTGCATATTCAGAGCATGCAAGAAAGTATCTTCACGAATGCGGTCTTCCAAAAGAAAGAGTTTATGTAACAGGCTCACCAATGGCAGAGGTGCTTCG
>JAZLBG010000070.1:0-18986 GCA_045613585.1 Candidatus Fimenecus sp.
GATGGCTCAACAAGTCTTGTTATGTATTGGGAGCAGATGAAAGGTCTTGACCCACTTAAAGATGATATTCATCTTCCAGGTTGGGATGCAAGCTATAGTCAGGAAGAAGTTAGAGAATTAATTTCAGCTTATGGTGAATTAGGTGAAGAAGGACTATGGAAAAATCTTGAAAAATTCCTTAAAAAGGTTATTCCTGTGGCTGAAGAATGTGGCGTTAAAATGGCAATTCATCCAGATGACCCACCATACCCAATTTTCGGTATTCCAAGAATTATTACTTGCGAAGAAAACATTGACAGAATGTTAAAACTCGTTGATAGTGAGGCAAATAGTCTTTGCCTTTGCACAGGCTCGTTAGGTTGTGCAGCATCAAATGATGTAGTAAAAATGATTAGAAAATATAGTGCAATGAACCGAATTGCATTTATGCATATCAGAAATATTTTGATTATGGAAGACGGAAGTTTTGAAGAAAGCGGACACATTTCAAATTGTGGCAGTCTTGATATGTATGAAGTAGTTAAAGCACTTGTAGATACAGGCTTTGATGGTTACGTTCGTCCTGACCATGGTAGAATGATTTGGGGCGAAACAGGAAAACCAGGCTATGGCCTTTATGACAGAGCACTTGGTGCAACATATATAAACGGCTTGTTTGAAGCAGTTGAAAAGGGGAGCAAATAATGGTACACGAAAACTTAAAAGGTAGAGTAGCAGTTGTTACTGGCGGTGGCGGAGTCCTTTGTGGTGATTTCGCAAAAGCTCTTGCAAAACAGGGCGTTAAAGTTGCAGTTCTTGACTTAAATGAAGCAGCAGCACAAAAGGTTGCTGACGAAATCGTTGCAGATGGTGGCGTTGCAATCGCAGTTGGTTGTAATGTACTTGAAAAAGAGAGTATGGAAAAAGCAAGAGAAGTTATCAATGAAAAACTTGGTACTTGCGACATTCTTCTCAATGGTGCAGGTGGTAACAACCCAAAAGGCACAACAACAAAAGAAACTCTTGAAAAAATTGACCTTATCGAAAAGAATGATGATATTAAAACATTCTTTGACCTTGATGCAAGTGGTATTTCATTTGTTTTCAATCTTAATTTCTTAGGCACTCTTATTCCGACTCAGGTTTTTGCTCGTGATATGGCAGAAAAAGAAAATACTTGTATAATTATGGTAACTTCAATGAATGCTTACCGTCCACTTACAAAAATTCCTGCATATTCAGCGGCAAAAGCAGCAGTTAAGAACTTTACTGAATTTATGGCAGTGCATTTTGCAGACGTTGGTATCCGTGTAAATGCTATTGCACCGGGATTCTTCTCAACAAATCAGAATAAAGCACTTCTTTGGAATGAAGATGGCACACCAACAGCTCGTACAAATAAAATTCTTAATGCTACACCAATGAAGAGATTTGGTGAATCAGAAGAACTCACAGGCGCATTATTGTTCCTTTGCGACGAGGCATATTCAAGCTTCATCACAGGTACAAGCATTTGTGTTGATGGTGGTTTTTCAGCTTACAGCGGTGTATAATTGGTGGCTCTTTTCCCGTTATAGCTCGTCTGAAATGCTCGTTAATACTGCGTATGAACTCCGCTTTCATACGGCTCTAACGAAAAAATAACTCACCACTTATGTTGGCTTCAAAAACATAAGTTTTAACGATAATTTTGGAGGTATAAATATGAACTTAAATCTTAGAAAAAAAGAAGATTGTATGTTTGATATGATTTCACTTGGTGAAATTATGCTCCGTCTTGACCCAGGTGAAGGCAGAATTAAGACTGCTCGTTCATTCCGTGCTTGGGAAGGTGGCGGTGAATATAACGTTGCTCGTGGTCTTCGTCGTTGCTTCGGTATGAAAACTGCAGTTGTAACAGCATTTGCAGATAACGAGGTTGGTCGTCTTATTGAAGATTTCATTATGCAGGGTGGTGTTGATACATCACTCATCAAGTGGGTTAAATATGACGGTATCGGCAGAACAGTAAGAAATGGTCTTAACTTTACAGAACGTGGATTTGGTATCCGTGGTGCTGTTGGTGTTTCTGACCGTGGTAATACAGCAATTTCACAGCTCAAAGCAGGTGACATTGACTGGGATTACATTTTTGGTACTCTCGGTGTTCGTTGGCTTCATACTGGCGGTATTTTTGCAGCACTTTCAGAGTCAACTGCAGAAGTAGCAATCGAAGCAGTTAAAACAGCAAAAAAATACGGCACAATCGTATCTTATGACCTTAACTATCGTCCATCTCTCTGGAATGATATCGGTGGCAAGGCAAAGGCTCAGGAAGTAAACAAGGAAATTGCAAAATATATCGACGTTATGATTGGTAACGAAGAAGATTTCACAGCATGTCTTGGCTTTGAAATTGAAGGTAACGACGAAAATCTTAAAGAACTTAACATTGAAGGCTACTACAAAATGCTTGAAAATGTTGTTAAGGTATATCCTAACTTTAAGGTTATTGCAACAACACTCCGTACAGTTAAAACTGCAACAGTTAATGACTGGTCAGCAATCTGCTATGCAGATGGTAAAGTTCATAAGGGACTTGAACTTCCAGGTCTTGAAATCCTTGACCGTGTTGGTGGTGGTGACTCATTTGCATCAGGTCTTATCTATGGACTTATGACAACAGAGGACGCTCAGACAGCAGTAAACTATGGTGTGGCTCATGGTGCACTTGCTATGACAACTCCTGGTGATACATCAATGGCATCACTTAAGGAAGTTGAGAATATAGTTAAAGGCTCAGGCGCTCGTGTACAGAGATAGTTTCTTTTTCCGCAATACTTCGTGGCTCTCGGCTTGCGGTATACCTGATACAGCTTCGCCTCTGCCACATTGTCTTGCGAAAAAATAAATCTATCTCAATTTATGAGGTAAAAACGTAGGGCGGGGGCTTGCTCCCGCCGAGATATAAAATTGGAGATGTAATTATGGATAAAGAAAAAATTATTACCCGAATTCAGGACTGCGGTATCGTAGCAGTTGTTCGTGCAGAAACAGTTGACCAGGCTATCAGAATTACTGACGCTTGTATCGAAGGTGGCGTTGCTGCTATCGAACTTACATTCACAGTTCCACACGCAGACAAGGTTATTGAAGAACTTGCAAAGAGATATACACCAGAAGAGATCATTCTTGGTGCAGGTACTGTTCTTGATGCTGCAACTGCAAGAATTGCTATGCTTTCAGGTGCAGAATATATCGTTAGCCCTGCTCTTGACATTGAAACACTTAAACTCTGTAACCGTTACAGAGTTCCAATGATGCCTGGTATTATGACAGTTCGTGAAGGACTTCTTGCTATGGAAAATGGTGCAGATATTCTCAAGGTTTTCCCTGCAGACCTTTTTGGACCAAAGATTATCAAGGATATCAAAGGACCAATTCCTTATGCTAAGATGATGCCAACAGGTGGTGTTGACGCTGACAACGTTGGTGAATGGATTAAAGCAGGTGCTGTTGCAGTTGGTGCAGGCTCATCACTTACAGCAGGTGCTAAAACAGGTGACTACAAGAAGATTACTGAAACAGGTAAGCGTTTTGTAGAAAATATTAAGCTTGCTCGTGCAGAAATGGCAAACAAATAATCTGTTTAAAGTTTTAATATGTATTAATTGTATGGCGGGGTCTTGACTCCGCCGATTTTTATTTGATAAGCTCCAAATTACACGTTTTCACCTGAAATAATATCTATATTACCAAAAAAATAGCAATATATTTGTCTATTTCTCTCATTTACTTAAATCACAAAAACTATTATAATATAGTTGTATAATTCTATTTGAATTTCGGGAGTGAGAAATTTGTACGGACTTATAGAGCATACTGATGAAATTAACCGACTTTTAGCACGATATGGTGTTAAATTCGGTATCTACAAAAACAATGTATTTAATGAGCGTCTTTTTCCATTTGATGCAGTACCTCGCATAATCTCAAAAGATGAGTTCCAATATCTTGAGCGAGGTCTTAAACAGCGCGTTAAAGCACTCAACATTTTCCTTAAAGATATCTATACCAAAAAACAGATTATAAAAGATAAAATTATTCCTGAAGAATTTGTTTATGGTGCAGCAGGATATATGATGGAGTGTGAGGGGGCAGTGCCACCTAAAGACGTTTTCAGTCACATTTCAGGTATCGACCTTGTGCAAGGTAATGATATGCGTTGGTATGTGCTTGAAGATAATCTTCGCATACCATCAGGCGCATCATACCCAATGATAGCCCGTGAGTTGTGTCGGCGTGCAAGTCCTGACACATTCCGCGCAAATGGTGTTATTGACAATCGTAATTATGGTGATTTACTTCGTAATACTCTCGATTATGTAAATACAGGTGGCATAAATGTTGTGCTTACTCCTGGTCGATTTAATTCAGCATTCTTTGAACATTCATATTTGGCAGAAAAAACAGGCTCTGTTTTTGCTATGCCACAAGATTTGTTTGTTGAGGGTAATGTGCTTTATTATAGTGAGTATTCAGGTAAGCGTCAGCGTGTTGGCGCAGTTTATCGCAGAATTGGTGATGATTTCATTGACCCAATGACCTTCCGTGCAGACTCCCTTTTAGGTGTACCACATATTATGGACGCTTACAGAGCGGGTAATGTAGCACTTGTGAATGCGCCGGGTAACAGTGTTGCAGATGATAAGGGTATTTACTACTATGTACCTGCTATGATTAAATATTATCTTGGTGAAGAACCAATTCTTTCAAATGCACCTACATATTTGCCATTCTATCCTGAAGATATGAAATATGTGCTTGAAAATGTGCATAAGCTTGTTGTTAAAGATGTTGCAGAGTCAGGTGGCTATGGTGTTGTATTCGGTAATGAATTGTCACTTGAACGCCTTTATGAACTCAAAAAAGCAATTCAAAAAGAGCCACGAAGATTTATAGCACAAGAAATTATAAAATTTAACGACTTAAAAGTAGTTGAACATGGTGTTCCAACTGAAAGAAAAGCAGATTTGCGAGCATTCGTACTTATGGGTGAAGAACCTGTTGTATGGCAATCAGGGCTTACTAGATTTGCAAAAGATGCAAATTCTTTCGTTGTAAATTCATCTCAGGGAGGAGGCTTTAAGGACACATGGGTATTATCTCGATAAAATCAAGTGATAATCTTTTTTGGTTAGGTCGCTATGTTGAGCGTGTGTTTACAACTCTTAAGGCCTTTACTGAATGTTATGACATTATGATTGATATTAATGATGAAGAATATATAAATTTCTGTCGTCGACTCGGTATTGCAAACAATTATTCTTGCCGTCAGGAGTTTATCAGCTCGTTTTTATTTGATGCCAATGACCCCGCATCAATTTATTCAAGTCTTTTACACGCTTATGATAACGCGGTTGAAATGCGAAATGTAATTTCTTCTGATACATTGTCATATCTTCAACTTGCAGTTGATATTATGGAAAAAAGTAGTAGCAGTAATGCGCCTTTACTTAAAGTGCAAGAAGTAACCGACTGGATTTTTGCATTCTGGGGCAGTGCTGACGATAATATTGAGGCAGAAGCGTCAAGAAACATTTTAAAATTTGGTAGAAGTATTGAGCGCCTTGATTTATACACTCGTCTTGATTTCCCTCACGAGTTATTGAAAAAAGAGTTTTCAATAATGCTTAATAGACTTTATAAGGTGGGAATTGACTTTAATTCTCATTCAATTGAGCGTCTTACTCGTATGATTTTAGAAGAAGAGGACTATGTTCCTTATAAATTCTCAATTCAAAATGAATTGGCTCAACTTTTTGTAACGGGAGTGATGTAATATGGCAATTTTAGATTTTACTTATAATATGTCCATTAAATTTTCAATGCCCGTAATTAAGCATTGTTATACACTCCGCTGTATTCCTTTAGAATGTGAAAATCAACACATTGAAGATATTAAAGTTACAGTTTTCCCTGAAAATGAGCTTACTTATTCAAATGATGGATTTGGCAATATTCTTGTAACTGACCGAATTGTTACAATGCACAATGAATTTACTGTTAATGTTGAGGGCACAGTCACAACGGGTGAGCATATTACACCTGAAAGTGATTTAAATCCTGTTTATAAATACCCAACAAGTTTTACAAAATGTGGTGCAGAGCTTAATAAAATGTTTGACCGCATTCAAGTGGGTATTTCTGACAACGCAGTTGATACTGCCCTTAAATTCACAAGGGCTATCCGTGCAAATATTGTGTATAGAGCAGGCTCAACAAGTGTTGTAACTACTGCTGAAGAGGCACTTTTAAATGGCGCTGGCGTGTGTCAGGATTACTCCCATATTTTGCTTGCACTTCTTCGCAAAGCAGAAATTCCTTGCCGTTATGTTGTTGGTATGATGGTAGGTGAGGGTGAAACTCACGCGTGGGTTGAAGTGTATCATAATGGCAGTTGGCACGGTGTTGACCCTACAAATAATCGTCTTGCCAATGAAAATTATATTATTATCAGTCGTGGTCGCGACTTTGCAGATTGTGGCATTAACCGTGGTCTTTTAACAGGTGGCGGAATGCAAACTCAAACAGTAAATCTTAAAGTAACAAAAAGATAGGAATTTTTATGGATATTGGTTTATCATCAGCTTGCTTTTACCCATTAGAAACAGAAAAATCTGTTGTAAGAGCCTGCGAAACAGGGGCTAAAACAATTGAAATTTTTATGAATGCAAATTCTGAATTTGAAGCGGATTATGTAAAAAACTTGGCAGAAATTTGTAAGTCTTATGGCGTTAAGGTGGCATCAGTGCATACAATGGGCTCCTTTACTGAGTCATTTCACCTTTTCAGCTCATATAAACGCAGATTTTTTGAAGCAAAAGATACTTCATTTAAGCGCCATTTTAATGTTATGCATACTCTCCAGGCAGAAATTCTCGTTATGCACGGAATAAAAAAACCAGGCAGTATTTCTGACGAAGAATATTTTGAACGCTTTGGCGAATTGATTCGTATGGGTAAGGCAGAGGGGCTTAAAGTCTGCCAAGAAAATGTTGTTCATTATCGTAGTGAAAGCCCTGATTTGCTTCTTAGAATGGGTGAATATATAGGCGACGATTTTAATATGGTGTTTGACATTAAGCAATCAATAAGAACAGGTATTGACCCATTCTTGTTTGTAGAAAAACTTCATAAATATATTCGTCATATTCATATAAGTGACCATAATGGTGAAAAAGATTGTTTTGTTCCTTGCAAAAATGGTGCTTTCGATTTCAAAAAATTCTTTCAGCTTATGAAAAGCTATGATTATAATGGTAATTACATTATTGAACTTTATGAAAATGGCTTTGAAAGTGATAACGAACTTGCCTTTGCTATGAATGAACTTAAAAAATTACTGTAAACACTTTACATTGTGCATTGGTTTATGGTACAATACCATATATAGAAAAATATGGGAGAAATGTTCTTATGAGATGTCCATTTTGCGGTTTTGAAGAAAGTAAAGTTATTGACTCACGTCCAACTGATGAGGGCGAAAGAATCCGTCGTCGTCGCGAGTGCATTAAATGTGCAAAAAGATTTACAACTTATGAAATAATTGAAAGTGTACCTATTGTTGTTGTCAAGAAAGATAAAACACGCGAAGTGTTTGATAGACAAAAGCTTGTTAAAGGTATGCTTACCGCTTGTGAAAAGCGTCCTGTTTCAATGGAAACTATTGAAAGAGCAGTTAGCAACATTGAATCAACATTACAAAATTCACTTGACCGTGAAGTAACTTCAGTTCGCGTTGGTGAACTTGTTATGGCAGAACTTAAAGAGATTGACCAAGTAGCTTATGTAAGATTTGCATCAGTTTATAAGCAGTTTAAAGATGTAAATGCATTTATGGAAGAACTTTCAAACTTCCTTGATAAAAAATAAAAAAATCAATATTTAATAGAACGAGGTGTTATTATGAAGAGAATGGTTTCAAAAATCTTTTGTGTCATAATGGCACTTTGCGTTTTTTTAGGCGCAATGTCAATAGGTGCTTATGCACAAGAGTCTGAACTTATTGAGTTAGAAGATGTTTCAATTACCGAATTTTCACCTGAAGTTGAACTCCCAACAGAGTTTGGTGGCTCAATCAATAATTTTTATAGTAATGGAACAGAAGTTGACACAACAAGATATTTCTATAACCAACTTACAACAAATCAAAAAAGATTATATGAACAAATCTTGGCAGCAGGCGTTGTTAAAACAATCATTTTTGATTTGACTGGTACTAATATTATAGGAACAACTCAAAGTGTTGCTGGTAGCAAAGCACAACAAGATATAATAATGGCTTTGACGGCACTTAATGAAGATAATCCTTTGTTCTTTTGGGCATCAGGTTTTGGTATGGCTTATAATACTACAAAAACTAATGGCCTTTATAAAATTTCTACACTTGAAATTACAATTAATATTAAATCTACACACTTTTCTAGTTTTGCAGATGCGCAAGCAAAATTGGATGCGGTTACTCAAAAACTTGAAACGATTGAAGTTAATGGTATAAGTTACCATGAAAAATATAAGTCAATTCATGATTATATTGTAAACAATGCAGAATATGACCAAACAATATCAAAAGCCAATATTTATGATGTGTATGGTGCTTTAATTACTGGTCTTTGTGTTTGCGAAGGCTATGCCGAAGCATTTAAAGCGCTTTGTGACCGTGAAGGACTTCCTTGTATTACCGTTATAGGTACAGGTGATGGTGGTGCACATAAATGGAATATGGTGCAAATGGAAGATGGCGAGTGGTACACACTTGATGCTACTTGGGATGACCAGTCAGATATGATTTTTTATAGTTATTTTCTTATAGGAAGTAACACAAAAGCACCGTATTTCAGTGGCTCAACTGTAGCAGACTCGACAATACACATTCCATCAGGTAAATTGTTTTCAGCTGCTGAAACAGCACTTGTTTATCCAACTCTTTCAACTGACACTTATGGTGTAGGAATTTTGTATGTAGATACAAAAGACGTTCATTTTGACACTTCCCGTAATGTTGTAATGGTTGGTAAAGATGTAAGCGAATATTATAATCAGTTTTGCTACACAGGTGATTATACAGTATCAATTTCAGCTTGGGAGACAACAGGCACAACACTTACACTTTCAGATGGCATAACAACAAAAAATTATCTTGTTGCTATGCGCGGTGATATTAACGCTACTGATACAGTAACAGATGCCGATTATAATCTTGTTATTTCAACTGCCAGCGCTAAGAATAAGGTGACTGAAAATACCGCACAATTTTATGCAGGTGATATGACACAAGATGGTGCAATAGATGGGTTTGATGCAATCGCACTTGATTTGTATATTGATGACACATTAAAATTTGATTAAACAACAAAACCGATTGGGGATTTCTCCTCAATCGGTCTTTTTTTAATACTTGTGAAATTTTCTTAAAGCTTTTACAATGGGTAGAATAAGAATTCCTAACATTACATTTCCAACACAGTGCATAACATCAAAAGAAAATCCTGCGGCAATCCAAGCGACCATAGTTTTAAAATCATAACCATATAATAAGGCTTGGGCAGGGGCGTAAAGAGTTCCATATAAAATTCCGTGTAATCCAGAAACAATCATATAAACTGGCACAGCAATTTTTTGGTTCATATTTTTAGGTAAAAGCATTACCAATCCCCAAAGAATAGTCCAGATGTAAAGATATGGAATCCACCATATGCCAAATCCATAAATAATACCTGAAAGTAATACAAATATGTAAATTGGTTTCAGTGCATCTTTACGATAAGCAATTGTATATGCAGTAATAAGGGTGCCAAGTAAATGAAAGTTAGGAAGAGCCTCCATTAAAAGTTTTGACAACAGCATTATTACGCCCAGCATTGTGAAGACTAAAATGTCAACAAGCTTTTTGTATTTTTCAGTTCGCATTATTACGCCTTTGTTGCTACAAATGAATATGTTGCGCCATCAACAATGTCTGTTGAGTCAACACCGCTCATAGCATACTCACCATTAACATAAAATGCCCAGTAAGCACCATCAGCGTTATAGTCATATTTAATACCATTTACAGTATCAACCATAAGACCATAATCACCCACTGTGCCTGAAATGAGTTTTTCAGCCATAAGAGCGTCACCAACAGTTTTTGCGTCTGTTTTGATGTCGAAGGATTTTTCGTTGCCATCAAGGTCAACTACCTTGAAAACAAAACTTAATTCCTTCTTTGTTTCACCACTAGCCTGTGTAGTGGTTGGGTTTGCGTCACCATCATTTTTTCCACACGCTGAGAAAGAGAATGCCATAGCCACAATAAGCACCAACGCGAGAATTGACAGTACTACTTTTGATTTCATTACATTTTTCATACCTGTAATCTCCTTAAATATTTTATTTTTTGACAAGGCTTGTTTCTATACTGGTTTTCGCAGCAAAAACAACTCAGAACCGGGTATTCCGACTTGCAGACTAAAATGTGATTTTCGTCTTCTCAAGAAAAATCTCAATGACTTTACTTTTTGTGGCAAAAAGTATGAAAATTACTCATCTGCTTACGGCGACGGACTCGTTCAGGAATTGCACCTGATTCCCCGACATCCTTAACCTGTATCGAAACAATTATATACTCACTTTAAAAATAAATCAATAAAAACTTGATTTATAATGCAAATGATATTAAAATGTAGTTGCAAAGGGTCATTCTGAGCGTAGCGAAGAATCTCGGTAAAAAGTAGGAGGCAGGGATGTGATTATATGAAAAAAATAATAATACCAATCATAATAGTTTTAATAATTGCAGTTATTGCTACTATAATCTTTTTTGGAATGAGAGCGGTTAAAATGAATGAATACAGAAACAACATTAATCTTCCTGAAAACTTTACAATTACTGCACATACAGGTTGTATGGAAACAAAGGAAAATTCTCTCGACTCAATAAAAATTGGCGTTGAAAATGGTGCGAAAATCGTTGAATTTGACTTGTATTTTAATGATAAAGGTGACCCTGTGCTTGCTCACGACGAGCCTGTAGGCGGTGAAGTAACACTTGATGAAGCTTTTGCCTATATTTCAAAATTCGAAGGCATAAAGGTGAATGTTGATATAAAAACTGTTGATGCCTTAGAAAAGGTATATCCTTTAGCAAAAGCAAATAATATGGAAGACCGAATTTTCTATACAGGTGTAAAAGACGAATTTGTTGACACTGTAAAGAAAGATAGTCCGCAGATAAAATATTTTCTTAATGTGGATGTTGATAAATCAAAAAATACTGATAAAGAATACTTGCTTTCTCTCGTAGAAAAAGTGAAAAAAGCAGGGGCAATTGGCATAAATTTTAATTATAAAAGCGCATCAAAAGAATTAGTTGAAGTTTTTCACGAAAACGGACTTCTTGTGTCAATCTGGACAGTAAATAATGAATATAATATGTATAAAATCTTGTCTTTTGGTCCTGATAATATCACTACAAGAAATCCTGATGAATTGTCAAAAATTATAGGGGAAATTTTTTAAAGAAATTTGTCAAAAATATTGACTTTTTTGCGATTTTTATTTATAGTTATCTCATACCAATTAGGGTGGGGCGGAATTGTATTTTTTTCGTCAAATCCCAACTATATCTATCGGTTGGAAAGGGGCTGCATAATTGAAAAACAATCCAGTTATTATTGACCTCAAAAATATAAGCGTAAGCTTTGACAATCAAAAAATACTCAATAACATCAGTCTTTATATCCGTGACGGTGAGTTTATCACTTTCCTCGGTCCTTCGGGCTGCGGAAAAACAACAACCTTGCGTATAATTGCAGGTTTCTTACAGCAGGATTCAGGTGATGTTATTTTCGAAGGAAAAAATATCAATGGTGTGCCGGCATATAAACGTCAGGTTAACACCATTTTTCAGCGTTATGCCTTATTTCCTCATTTGAATGTTTATGAAAATATTGCATTCGGTCTTCGTCTTAAAAAATGGAAAGAAGATGCAATTAAAGAGAAAGTTAGCGAAATGCTTACTTTAGTAAATCTTAAAGGATTTGGTCCTCGTCGTATTGACTCACTTTCAGGTGGTCAGCAGCAACGAGTTGCTATTGCACGCGCTTTGGCAGTTAATCCTCGCGTAGTTTTACTTGACGAGCCACTTGGTGCTCTTGACCTTAAACTTCGTAAAGATATGCAAATTGAACTTAAGAACATTCAGCAGAAATTGGGCATTACTTTTATATATGTTACTCACGACCAAGAAGAAGCACTTTCAATGTCTGTCACAGTTGTTGTTATGAATGGTGGCGTAATTCAACAGATTGGTACACCACTTGACATTTACAACGAGCCTAAAAACGCTTTCGTTGCAGACTTCATCGGTGAAAGTAATATTCTTGATGGTATTATGAAAGAGGATTTCACTGTTGAATTTAACAATATTAAATTCCAGTGCGTTGACAAGGGCTTTAAGAAAAATGAACCTGTTGACGTTGTAATTCGTCCTGAAGATATTGATGTTGTAGCACCTGAAAATGGTATGTTACAAGGCACAGTTACATCAGTAACATTCAAGGGTGTTCACTATGAAATTATTGTTGACGTTGATAACTTCAAGTGGATGATTCAGACTACTGAAAAAAGTGAAGTTGGCGACGTAATCGGCATTTCTATTGACCCTGATGAAATGCACATTATGAAAAAATCACAATATTCAGGTCTTTATGGTGACTATAGCTCATTTAGTGATGAGTTTGACGAGCTTTCTCAGGTGGAGGAGGAATAATGAAGAAGTCCTCATTCCTTCAAAAGATGCTCAATGCACCTTATATGCTCTGGTCGGTGTTATTTATAGTAGCACCGCTCATAATGGTTATTTATTACGCTTTTACAGATGCAAACGGTAACTTCACGACCGACAATATTGCGCAGATTGGTGACTATACAAATACCTTTATTCTGTCAATAAGTTATGGTGCAGTTGCAACTGTAATTTGCTTAATTATTGCTTATCCTTTTGCCTATGCATTAGCACAGACTAAGGCTTCGTTTCAGCGCGTTGCAACAATGCTTGTAATGCTTCCTATGTGGATGAGTTTCTTAATCCGTACATATTCATGGATTACAATTTTAGGCGAATCAGGTGTAATTAACAGATTTTTAGGACTGTTTGGTATAGAGCCTTTGCAAATGCTCAATACAGGTGGCGCAGTTATTTTAGGTATGGTTTATAACTTTTTACCTTATATGATTTTGCCACTTTATACTGCACTTTCTAAAATGGATACATCTCTTGTTGAAGCAGCACAAGATTTGGGATGTAACAAGTGGTATTGTCTTAGAAAAGTTATTTTCCCATTGTCAGTGCCAGGTATTGCAAGTGGTGTAACCATGGTATTCGTGCCAAGTGTAAGTACATTCTATATTACTCAAAAACTTGGTGGGGGACAAATTACACTTATTGGTGACGTTATTGAAGGCCAATTCCAGACAGCATATAACTATAACCTTGGTGCAGCACTTTCACTTGTACTTATGGTTATGATTTTAATTTGCCTTGGTGTTGTTAATTACTTTACTGATAGTGAAGATGACGGAGGTGTGCTTATATGACAAAAACATCTCTCGCATCTAAACTTTGCTTAGCACTTGTGTTTATATTCCTTTATGCACCAATGGTTGTTATGATGGTGTTCTCATTTAATGGAACAGAAAGCACATATATTTTTGAAGGATTTTCACTTCAATGGTATGAAAAACTTTTCCATGACAAAGCAACTATGGATGCTTTAAAAAATACAGTTGTATTAGCGGTAATTTCTGCTGCAGTTGCAACTGTGCTTGGTACTCTCGCAAGCGTGGGTATTAACTCAATGCGAAACAAGTTTATAAAGTCATCAGTTATGACAGTTACAAATATTCCTATGATGAATCCTGAAATCGTTACAGGTATTTCAATGATGCTTTTATTCGTGTTTACAGGTGTGATGTGCAACAAGCGTGATGTGTTGGGATTTGGCACAATTCTTATTGCCCATGTAACATTCCAGTTGCCTTATGTAATTCTTTCTGTTTTGCCAAAACTTAAGCAAACTGATAACAGAATTTTTGAGGCAGCACAAGACTTGGGTTGCCATCCTGTAAAAGCATTCTTCAAGGTTGTGTTTCCTGCAATTTTACCTGGAATTATAGCAGGTGCAATTATGGCGTTTACATTGTCACTTGACGATTTCATTATCAGTTACTTTACAAATGGACCTGATTTCCAGACTTTGCCTATTCACATTTTCTCAATGACAAAGAAACGCGTAAAGCCTGATATGTATGCTCTTTCAACTCTTATTTTCGGCGCTATGTTTGTGCTTTTACTTCTTATGAATGTGGCACAGTCACGCTCTGATAAAAAACAGAGAAGAAAGCAAAAGGAGGGCAACGAATGAAAAAGTTACTCTCTTTAATAATTGTATGTGTTGTTATGCTTTCAACTTTTGTAATTCCAGTTTATGCAGAAGACGAGATTTTCTCAAAAGAAACTATTCAATACTATAAAAACTTAGGACTTCAGGGCACAGTGCTTAATGTGTATAACTGGGGTGAATATATTGATGACGAAGAAGTTGATGTGGTTACAGAATTCGAACGCCTTACAGGTTGTGATGTGAATTACACAACATTCGAGTCAAATGAAAATATGTATTCAAAGCTTTCAGGTGGTGGCGTTAGCTACGATATTATAATTCCATCTGACTATATGGTTGAGCGTCTTATTTCTGAAGATATGCTTTTGCCACTTGATTACAATAATATTCCAAATTATGATAAGTATTTTGATAAAGATAAATACGGCCATCTTGTAGAAAACGGAATAAGCGATTTTGGTGTAATCTATAATGTGGGTTCAACAATTCTTATTTATAACAAGAAGTTTGTTAAAGAAGAGCCAACAAGCTGGAAAGTCCTTTGGGATGAGCAGTATAAAGGCAAAATCCTTATGTTTAATAACCCTCGTGACTCTTTTGCTATTGCACAGTTTGTGTTAGGTCAAAGTATTAATACAACTGAAAAAGAAGATTGGGATGCAGCAGCAGAACTTTTGCTTCAACAACGCCAAAAAGTAAAACCCGAATATGTAATGGACGAAGTTTTCATTAAAATGGAAAGTGGCGAATACGCTTTTGCAACTTACTATGCAGGGGACTACGAGTTAATGGTAGAAAATAATCCTGATTTAGGTTTTGCATTCCCAGAAGAGGGCGTTAATACTTTCTATGATGCTATGTGTATTCCAAGCGCATCACAGAATAAAAAGGGTGCGGAGGCATTTATAAACTTTATGCTTGAGCCAGAGATTGCCCTCGCAAATGCAGAATATATTTACTATGCAACACCAAATAAAGCTGTTCTAGAGAATGAAGATTATTCCCTTGCGGACAGTGAAGCAGTTTACCCAGAAGAACTTGAAAATAGTCAGGCTTTCCATAACCTTCCTACAGATACCTTGCAGTATATGAATACTCAATGGATGAAAGTTAAAGGTGAAAATGATACAAAAGGACTTTACACCGCATTCTTTTCAGTAATAGCAGTTGTGGTTGTAATCATAATTGCCAATGTGCTTAAAAAGAATAGAATGAAAAAATATTATAATGTATAAAATTTGCGGGAGTTAATGCTCTCGCTTTTTTTGTATGTAAAATAAATTGGAGTTTGGCGAATTCTTTAATTGATTTATTTTAACAAACTCGCCTTGTAGGGTCGGGACTCTGTGCCCGACCGCAAAACTTTAATAATCTACGGGCAGGCACGGAGACCTGCCCCTACAAGAGTCCTTTTCTTTGTGAACCTTCTATAATCGCAACGCAGTTCCGAAATTTTGCGCTTTGCATTTTGCGCTTTGCATTCTGTTCGATAAACTCAAATTTGTCGAGATAAAATTTTGATGTTTATGGTACAAAAAAGACCGAGTAGGAAACTCTACTCGGTCAAAATTTTTGTTTAATTAAAGTCTTGATGCAGCATCTTTGTCCATAAAGATATGAACATCAGGGTGAAGTTGTAAAACTGATGCAGGGCAAGATGGCGAAATATCACCGTTAACAAGTCCGTGAATAGCGTCAGATTTGCTTTTGCCTGTTGCAATAAGAATAATTTTCTTTGATTTCATAATTGAAACTGTACCCATTGTAAGAGCATAGTGTGGCATTGGGTTTTCGTCAAAATAAATTGAGTTAGCATCAATAGTACTCTGTGTAAGCTGAACTTTGAATGAACCTTTTGTAAATTTGTTTGATGGCTCGTTAAATCCAATATGACCATTTCTGCCAACGCCTAAAAGTTGAACATCAATTTTCTTTGAATTAATAAGATTATCATAACGCTCACATTCTGCTTGCGAATCAACTGCATTACCATTTAAGAAATTAACATTATCTTCATTTACATCAATGTGGTTGAAAAGATTTTCGTGCATAAATGTGAAATAACTATTTTTGTCTTCAACAGGAAGGTTGCAATATTCGTCAAGGTTAAAAGTTGTAATATCCTTAAAACTAACCTTACCTTCTTTGAAACATTTAATAAGATATTCGTATGTAGGTACTGGTGAAGCACCTGTTGCAAAACCTAAAACGCTGTTAGGTTTTTCGTTAACCTGTTCAATAAGCATATTACCAACTGCAACTGCAATTTGCTCAGCATTATCATAAATATGTAAATTCATTCTCTACACCTTCTCTTAAACGTTTTGAGATTTTATTTTACCATAATATTCAAAAATTGCAAGAAAAAAGAGTAAGTTTTTGCTCATTTATTTTTTGTTTATCAAATATACACAATAAAATAACTGTTGCTTTTTTCTGTTATGGTGGTAAAATGGTTTTATTGGAGTGATTTATATGAATTATAGCTTTAATTTTAATATGCCTGTGAATATTCTTGGTGGCAATAACGCTTTACAGAATAATAAAAACATATTTACTGGGCTTGGAAAAAAATGTTTGATTGTTACGGGTGCATCTTCTGCTAAAAAATCAGGTGCCCTTGATGATTTAATTGAAATATTCAATGAATTGAACATTGAATATGCGGTTTTTGATAAAATTACTGAAAATCCACTTACCCGCACTTGTTGTGATGGGGGAAAAGTTGCAAGAGAAATAAATGCAGATTTCGTTGTTGGTATTGGTGGTGGCTCGCCACTTGACGGAGCAAAAGCAGTTTGTGTTTACGCCACAAATCCACATATTATAAATGATGATATTTACATTGCAAAAGTTGAAAATGAGCCTTTGCCTCTTGTAGTAATCGGCACAACATCAGGCACAGGTAGTGAGGTATCAGGTGTATCCGTGCTTACACGCCAAAATGGTCGCAAGCAAAGTGTAGGTGGCAAAAACTATTACGCTAAATTTGCTATTGCAGATGCAAAATATACATATTCCGTACCATTTTACACAACTGTTTCCACTGCACTTGACGCTATGGCTCACGCTATTGAATCTGCATTTTCACCTCGTGGTGATTTTCTTGTGCAACAGTTTGCTCTTCTTTCAGTTAAAATGATATACCCTATTTTAGAAAAATTATGCAATAGCAAAGAATTACCAACAAACGAAGAGCGTGATGCTTTATATTTCGCATCACTTTATGCAGGCTTTGCTCTTAACAAAGGTGGCACAGGATTTCCACATGGTATGGGCTACGCTTTAACTGAAGATTACAATGTGCCTCACGGACTTGCATGCGCAGTGTTTATTCCTGCATATTTAAAAGAAGCAGAAAAATCAAACCCAACTCTACATAAAGCGTTTTTTGATGCAATGAATACAACGCCTGAAAAGTTAGATAGCATCATAAAGCAATTCTGTGATTTTGATTTTTCAATACCACAAAATAAAATAGATGAATATGAAGTACGTTGGGAAAATCTTAAAAACTTTAACAACTCACCTACTTCATTCAACAACAGGGACGCAGCTCGTTTAATGACTGCTTTGTTTGTAAAATAATATCCATAGTTAATTTTTATCTATTGTTTCTGTTTTTTATAAAATTATATTTTATATCACCCTATCATTTGCTTAACATTTGCAAATAGGGTGATATTTTTTTTGTTTAAAAAAACACTAACATTTGTATTAAATAGATGTTTTTTAACTAAATTAACCTATATTTAGAGCCGTTTTGCATACTGTAGATATTTTTTAACTATGAGTAGAAAGGATTTTTCAAAAAATGTTTGACATAATTGAAAATAGTGATATAATTAGTATGAACAGTTGCCCGTTGATTTGCGGGTGAAATTCTAAAATTCTTCAAAACGGAGGGTAAAATTTATGGCAGATACAAGATTTGCAATCGCACATTATCATGATGCGGCTCAGATTAACAGACAGCTTGACGAACTTATTGAAAAACCAATTTATTCAATTAAGCCAGAAGTACTCAAGCAGTATGAAGAAGAGTATTATGAAAAGAAATGTGCAAAATCAAAAGAAATGATTGCTGAAGCAAAAACAATCATTCCTGGTGGTGTTCAGCACAACCTCGCATTTAACTATCCATTCCCACTTGTTTTCACAAAGGCTGAAGGTGCTTACCTTTATGACGTTGATGGCAACAAGTACTTTGACTTCCTTCAGGCAGGTGGACCAACAGTTCTTGGTTCAAACCCTAAGGTAGTTCGTGACCAGGTTATCGACCTTCTTAACACATGTGGTCCTTCAACAGGTCTTTTCCACGAATTCGAATACAAACTTGCAAAGAAAATCGCTGACTCAGTTGAATCAGTTGATATGTTCCGTATGCAGGGTTCAGGTACTGAAGCTTGTATGACAGCAGTTCGTGTTGCTCGTCTTGCAACAGGTAAGAAGAACATCCTTAAAATGGGTGGCGCATACCACGGTTGGTCAGACCAGCTCGGTTATGGTATCCGTGTTCCTGGTTCTAAGTTCACACAGGCAAGTGGTGTTCCACTTTACCTCTTCAAGCACACTCAGGAA
>JAZLBG010000071.1:0-8590 GCA_045613585.1 Candidatus Fimenecus sp.
ATATTTAAGAGGCTCACTAATCATAAGATGCACATCAAAAGGCACAGTTGTTGCGTTTTTTATGCACTTAACAACAGGTGCACCAAGAGTGATGTTTGGTACAAAGTGACCGTCCATAACATCAATGTGCATATAGTCAGCACCACAGTTTTCCATATCTTTTAATTCTTCTGCGATTTTACCGTAGTCGCAAGAAAGGATTGAAGGTGAAATTTTCATCATAACAAAAACTCCAAAAAATAAATTATAGTATCAAATTATTTTAGCATATTTTTAATTGAATTACAATAGAAAAAGTAGGCTTATAGTTTAAGGTGTGATTTTGTAAATTTGAGTTTGTCGAACTCTTCACCCCCCTTCCGTCACTCGCTTTGCTCGTGCCACCTTCCCCTCAAGGGGGAAGGCTAAATTGGGCTCCACCCTTGAGGGGGAGCTGTCGCGAAGCGACTGAGGGGGGTATAATAGCAACGCAGTTCCGACACTTTGCACTTTGCATTTTGCGCTTTGCATTCTGTTCGACAAACTCCAATTTATCAAACCAATTATATATTGAAAAACAAATATCATTGTATTATAATAATCTTATCAAAAATTTGAGGGTTATTATGAACGAGAATACAAAAGCTAAACTTTCATTGATTTTATCAATGTTCATATTTGGTACAATTGGAATTTTCAGAAAATATGTGCCAATTTCTTCAGGTCTTCTTGCAATTTCAAGAGGTTACATAGGCGCATTATTTTTAATTTTTTTAATTGTATTTATTAAGAAAGAAAAAATATCTTTCAAGGCAATAAAAAGTAATCTGTTTTTATTGTGCCTTTCAGGTATATTTATTGGTATTAACTGGATTTTGCTTTTTGAGTCTTATCAATACACATCAGTTGCAACGGCAACACTTTGTTATTATATGGCGCCTGTATTTGTAATTATTGCATCACCATTTTTATTTAAAGAGAAAATTACTTTGAAAAAAGTGATTTGTGTAATAGTTGCTCTTATTGGTATGGTACTTGTATCGGGCGTTATTGAAACAGGGTTTACAGGAATAGGTGAGTTAAAAGGCATCCTTTTAGGTCTTGGTGCAGCGTCGTTTTATGCATCAGTTATTGTGCTTAACAAGAAAATCAAGAATGTACCTATTTACGATAAAACAATAGTTCAACTTGCAAGTGCAGCAACAGTTTTAGTGCCATATTCAATACTTGTTGAAGATAATTCAAGTGTCGAAATTACACCAATTGTAATTATTATGCTTTTGATTGTGGGTGTTGTGCATACAGGCTTTACGTATGCTTTGTATTTTGGCACAATAGAGAAGTTAAACACACAGACTGTTGCACTTTTTAGTTACATTGACCCGATTGTTGCGATTATTCTTTCTGCAGTTATTTTAAGCGAAAAAATGAGTATTTTTGGTGTAGTTGGTGCGGTGCTTATTCTTGGTTCAACAATGATAAGTGAAATTACATTGAAAAAACTTAACAAATAAAGGTTTGATTTTTTATTAAACTTGTCAAGTGACATTTTTACAGATTTGGTTTATACTTAAATCAATAAATTATGGAGGGTAATTATGAATAAAAAACAAATTAAAAAAATTACTGTAATTTCAATAATTGCGGTTTTACTTGTGGGAGTAATTGCTCTTGTTATTATGGGGGTTAATGATTATATGGATTTTGCACAACCAGCTAAAAATAAAAGTGGGAAATACTTATTTGCTTATTTTGTAGGTAACGAGCCTGAGCAAGAAAGAATACACTTTGCAGTAAGTAAAGATGGTTACAATTTTGAAGCACTTAATGGTAATCAACCAGTCATTATTCAAAATCTTGGTAAACGCTCAGTCCGTGACCCATATATTCTCAAGGGACAAGATGGTTTTTATTATATAATCGGTACAGATATGAAAAGTGCAGAAGGTTGGACATCAAACCATGCTCTTGTAACCTGGAAATCAAAAGATTTGATTAATTGGACAGACGAAACAATTATTGATATTCGTGATTTTGGTGGTACATACTCAGAAACAACTCGTGCATGGGCTCCACAAGCAATATGGGATGCAGAAAAACAGGCGTATATGGTTTATTGGGCACATTCAACTGTATGGAATGATATTGCACAGATGTATTATGCATATACAACTGATTTTAAGACAATTACAGAGCCACAGCTTTTATATGAAAGACCAGGAATTCAAACAATTGATGGTGATATTGCATATAGTGAAGAAAAAGGACTTTATTATCTTTATTTCAAGCATGATGAAGACCAGACAATTGCTTATGTAACAAGTAAAAATCTTACAGGTCCATATGATAGTGAGCCGGTTGTAGTGTCACTTGCAACAACTGGTGTTGAGGGTAGTGAAATCTATAACATAACAGGCACAGACCAATGGGTTATGATTATGGATGAATATGGCACAGACCGTTTCTTTATGCAACAGACAAGTGATTTTGAAAACTTTAAGCCAGTTAAAGCAGAAGACTACAGTATGGAATTCTTCCCACGACACGGCTCAGTTGTAGCAATTACTGATGAGGAATATAAAGCGCTTGTTGAAAAGTATGGTAAATAATAATTAAAAAAGGGATGCCAAGCATCCCTTATTTTTTTGCATATTCAGTTTTTACTGTTCTCATAACTTTCGATGCGATTGGTACTGCGCTTGTCATACTTACTGTTGTATCTTCAACTACAATAATAATTGCAAACGGCATACTGTCAAGTTGTGAGTAGCCTACAAATAGTGCATTTGGTTTTGCACCTTCGTTGTCGCTGACTTCTGCTGTGCCTGTTTTCCCACACATTTTCATTTGTGGGAAATAACCGTCACCATAGTAATTTTTAACATTTGAACGAAGTAAATCGTCAAGTTTTGTTGCAGTATCTGTTGTGAAATATTCACCTAAAGGTTTACCAGTTGCACTGTATGTGACTTTACCATCAGGAGCAGTAATTTCACTGACAAGTTGTGGGTTAAGTGCAGTACCTTTATTTGCGATAGATGACATTATAGTGAGCATCTGGCAAGGGTTTATAAGAGTTGTATACTGGCCAATACCTGCCCAACCTAAATCTAGAGCAGTAGCTTCAGTAAGATTAATTTTACTATTTGCACTCCAGATTTTGTTGTCTGTTATTATGTTTGTGTTGTTAAATCCAATTCTTTCAGCAGTTGCAGTTAATTTTTCGTTGCCTAATTCATAAGCAATTTCTGCGAATGCCACATTGCAAGATTTGTTAAGAGCTTTTTCAAAAGAGACTTTACCATGAGTGCCGTTGCAGATTACATAACCTTCACCAATTTGCACTTTACCTTTACAAGTGAATGTGCGCTCATAAATATCAGGAATATTTTCAATTGCACATGCGGCTGTGAGAACTTTAAATGTTGAACCTGGTGTATAAAGTCCAATGAAAAATCGGTTCATATAAATACCATCATATTTACCTGTGGTGTCAGTATTTATATCAGTTGGCTTATTCAAAATATCATAGGTAGGTGTTGAAACTATACAAACAAGCTCACCTGTTTTATAATTCATAACAGCAACAGTACCTTTTTTATCACCTAACGCTTTATATGCAGTTTTGCAAACCTCAGCATTAAGAGTGAGTTTAATATCGTTGCCTTTTCCATATCTTTTAAGATTATAAATACCATCAGTTAGTGTGTAGCCAGTAAGCTCATCTTTGAATGAGGTCTGAATACCACTTGCTATAAAGCCGGCATTATCACCAACTGTATGCAAAGTGCCAAGACGAACATATTTGTTATTGTTATAAATTCGTTTACCATCTTTTGTTGTTGCAAGAATTTCACCATTAATATCTGTAATATCACCAGCAGTGGCAAGAGTGCCATTTGAATATAAATGCTGATTTGCTTTATTCATTGACCACACATTTGCATTTGTAACAAGGTTGTAAAAGAGAAGTCCACACCCTGCAAGAAAAACTAAAATTAATGCATAAAGAGTAAGCGCCCTACGAGAAATAGATTTCATTGACGAACACCTCCATATCTGTAAGTGCTACGGTCAACAGATTTAATGAATGCAAGAAGCATCCAACAACAAATCACACTTGAACCACCACGGCTGATAAATGGTAACGTTACACCTGTTAGTGGAAGAATATCGTTTACGCCGAACACGTTAAGAGATGCTTGGAATAACATAAGTGATGATGCTGCACAAGCACATATTGCATAAAATGATGAACGGGCATATTTTGAGTGACGAATTGAGTAAACAAGAAGTGCAACATAAGAAAGTAAAATTGCACCCGCCATAATCATACCGAACTCTTCACAAACTACACCGAAAACAAGGTCTTCAGTTGCTGCAAAAATGTCACGGAGTTTACCATTGCCAAGTCCTACACCAAAAAGCCCACCACTTGCAGAATAAATCATTGTTCGTGTTTGCTGATAACCTGTTGTGTCAAAATATTCCCACACATGACCATATGCTGCAAATCTGTTCGCAACATAAGGACGGAACATAAGAACAATAAGTCCGCCCATAAGGGCAACAGTACAAACAAGCACAAGTGTTCTTATATCACCAGAACGCATAAATGAAATTACAATGAATGTAAAGAAGAAAATAAGTGCTGTGCCAAAATCATACATTAAGAACAATGCGCCAACACAAGCAAAGGCAAAAATGATGAATTTTGTCAAACTCTTATTAGATTGTAATTTTTCAAGAGATGCTGCACCAACAAAAATAAATGCAACTTTAACAAGTTCAGATGGTTGAATTGATATTCCGCCAATATAAAGCCAGTTCTTTGCACCATTTGTAAAACCTGCAAAGACAAGAGTAAATGCTAAAAGTCCAACTGCACAAACGGCTACTGGTACACGAAGTTTAGAAGCAAGTTTTAAATCTCGCAAAAGCCACTGTAAAAACACAAATCCTAAAATACCAATAATCACGGCAAAAAGTTGTTTGAGTGCTTTGTCAGGATAAACACTGGCAGTAATTGAAAGACCAATTGATGTTAATAAAAATGCAATTAATTCAACTTCAAAGCCTTTACGTTTAAGGACAAGACGAGTACCTATAAAATATGCATATTCTATAAGTATATAAATACCAAAAGTGAGAATTATGCCAAATCTATGCTCATTTGCCGCTTTACCAACAAGAGTAAAAAGGCAAGTAAGTTGAAAAAGTGTAATAACAAAAAGCATTAATATTAAGTTTACGTTTTTAGTTTTCTTTAGCATAATTTCACCTTCTTTCAATTTATATTTTATGTGTTACTTTTCTTCATATAAAAATGCGAAATCGCCTATTTTTATAACATCACCATCATAAAGGAGCGTTTCAGAAAAAATCTGTTCACCATTTAGTGTGGTTTTTTTAACACGTCCATAATCAACAATAAACCAACGATTATTTCTCTTGAAAATTTCTGCCTGTCTGCGAGAAACATAAGGCGCAGTAATTTCAATATTGCTTCCTGTTTCTCTACCTATTGTAATATAATCACCATCAAGGTCAAACTCAGAGTTGTCAACAATATTTACAAGGCGTGAGTGTGTAGGAAGTTTATCTTTTTTATGAGAGATATCATTGTTTGCTTCGCTTCCTATATAAAATTTCATAATAGCAGTGCCAAAAGCAATCACGTCACCATCAGTGAGTTTTTCACTTTTTTCTATTTTGTTACCATTTACATAAACACCTGTTTTTGATTCAGTGTCAAAAACATAAAAGCCATCTTTTCTAAGGGCAACAACAGCATGTGAGCGAGATACAGTTGAATTTGTAAAAACGATATCACAAAATTTGCTTCTGCCAATTGATGTTTCATAACAAGTAATTGGATGTTGCTCATCATTTGCCATATTCAGGAGTATTGCATAAACTTTTTTATCAGGGCGCAGACGGATAAGTGACCACACACAGTTGATTATAACTGCAATAGCAAGAACACAAAGAACATATCGCATTAAATATTCAAGATTTTCCATATCTGCACCTCCTTTAAGTTTTACCAATATTATACTATATTTAGAATAACTTTTTATAATATTCTTGTCAATGTATTTAAGAATAATGTAATTGAATTTTAATATTTTTGTAATAAAAGTATGTAAGAAAAAGGTGGCAAAGCCAATACTCTTGAAAAATATGTTGAAATATGATATTATAAATCACATAAATTTAAAGAGGTGACATTATGCATAGATTTTTTGGTGAACAAGATGCTTATGGATTGTTTAATTCGCTTGCCGTTACATTAACAATTATTTCAAGTCTTTTTTATTATAATATTAAAAAAAATTCTATAAGTTTATATTCTAAAAGCTTAATAAATTTAGTAGGGCAAAAAAATTTTGGAATCGGTAAGCTTAAAGTTGAAAAAATTATTGAAGTTATATTGGTATCTGTTGAATTGTTAATAATGGGATATCTTCCTTCATTAGCATCTTCGGCAAATAGACCGTTTGGTAAATTAGTTGGAACTGGTGCAAACTATTTTGGTTTATTATTCACTATCTGGCTTTTAATAATTTTGGTATCAGTACTCATTTTGTCTAATCCAATAAAGCAGTTGGACCTTGTAACAATATTTCTTCCGTTTCGTATGACTTTTACAAGACTTGCTTGTTTCTTTAATGGTTGTTGCTGGGGTGTTCCTTGGGAATATGGTCCTTATAATCATCATTATGACCACCCAGGTAATCAAGTTCCTGTACAGGCAATTGAAGCGGCATTTGTATTTGCCATTTTTCTTTTCTTCTTATGGTACAGAAAAAAAGCAAAACCTGGAACAATGTTTCCAATGTATATGATTTTATATGGTGGGGCAAGATTTTTTAATGAATTTTTCACAGCTGCCGACCCTGATGTCATAGGACCATTTAATATGTATCAGATTTTGTGTGTAATAGCTGTTGTAATTGGTCTTATCGCATTCCTTGTTCTCAGAAAATATGGTGAAAAAATTTCTGATTTCTTTGAAAGAACATATGTGAAAATTTTTGAAGCAATAATAAACGCAATAAAAGAAAAAATACAGGAATTCGCAGAATAAAACAGAAAAGCATAATAAAAATACCGAAGAGATTTTCTCTTCGGTATTTTTTGTTGTGGAGAACAAGAAATTGTAAACACTATATTTTTATTTTGTTTCAATATTACGAATTATGAGTTTTGCTACTTCATTGCTCTTTTCTGTTTGGAAATAGTGAGAGTTGGCATCAATATAATGAACCTTATTAAAGTTGCTTGAACGGATTTTCCATAATCTTTCGGTATCTTTATAATTTTTTGTAAAGATATCTGTTTTACTGATTATTACAGAAGTTCTTGCTTTAATTGGTTGTGCAAAAGCGTAAAAATATTCAGTCAAGAAGTCAGTGTCTTTACGGAATTTTTCAACCATACTATATTTACTTTCAGTAGATAATTTATCGATTGGTGCACCTGCTTTAATAAGCTTACGTTGAATTGAACGCTTGAAAGTATAATTCCAACCATTTCGCTTGTGTGGTTTTTCAGAAGGGATAAATCCAGCTGTGATATAGTTAGAAATTACAATGCCTTGTTTTTCAAGAATGTTTATAATCTGCAATGCAACCGCAGTGCCGGCGCAGTGAGAATATATATTAATTTCTTTAGATTTTGCAAGAATAGCAATCTTTTCGGCAACTTTTTCACATTCTGTGTATGAATGTAAATAATCAACATAATAAAGGGAAAGTTCAGGTGCAATTACTGATAAATCTTTAGTAAGTGCTGCAAAAGCAGACGCATCACCACCAGCATAAGGGAACAAGATAAGAGCTTTTGTTGAAGATGGAACATTTCTTAAAGTATAGAAATCATCACTATCAGGAATATTGCTTTCATCAAGAAGTTTTGCAAGTTTTTCAGCTGTCGGATTAGCAATAAAATCGGCAGCAGAAATATTTTTAAGTTCATTTTCTGAAAGAACAGCAATCATATCAAGACTTGTTCCACCAAGAGCAAAGAAATTTTCATTTCTGCCCACAGAATCGATTACAAGAATATCTTGGAATAAGCCACAAAGCATTTTTTCTGTTTCGTTAATAGGCTCTTCTTTGATTGCGCTATTATCAAAAGAAACTTCTATATTATTAAGTGCTTTTCGGTCAAGTTTACCGCTTTGATTGAGAGGCATTTTTTCAATGAACACGAATTTGCTTGGAATCATATAATATGGCAACTTGTTTTCACAATGTTTCAGAATTTCATTAGTTGATGTTTCGTTACCGCAACAGAAAGCAACAAGTACATCTTGTCCGTTGTTTTGTTTTACGATTACCGCAACTGATTCAATATCTGAAAACTCACTGATTACCTTTTCAATTTCCCCTAATTCAATACGTTGACCGTTAAGCTTGATTTG
Organism: Candidatus Fimenecus sp.; assembly: GCA_045613585.1. Taxonomy (GTDB): domain Bacteria; phylum Bacillota; class Clostridia; order Oscillospirales; family Acutalibacteraceae; genus Fimenecus. The sequence goes on from JAZLBG010000071.1 coordinate 8,408, forward strand.
GTTGTCCATTCTGCCAACATAGCAGATTTGACCATCAGGAGTCCAGTAAGCAAGGTCACCGGTTTTGTAGAGTTTACCATTACCGAAAGGATTATCTATGAACTTTTCATTAGTTAATTGCTCGTTGTTTAAGTATCCTTGACCTACGTTTGTTCCGGCAATACAAAGTTCACCAACTACACC
>JAZLBG010000072.1:0-2241 GCA_045613585.1 Candidatus Fimenecus sp.
AGTTTGGGCTATTGGTACAGGTGTTACAGCTACTGCTGACCAGGCTGATGAAGGTAATGGTTATGTTCGTGAAGCTATTGCAGAAGCTTATGGTGCTGATGTTGCTGAAACAGTTACAGTTCAGTATGGTGGTTCAATGAATGCAGCAAACGCTGATGAACTTGTTGCTAAAGTAAATGTTGATGGCGGTCTTATCGGTGGCGCATCTCTTAAAGCAGTTGATTTCTCAAAAATTGTTGCTGCTGCATCTAAATAATTAAAAGGTGAATTAAATGAAAAAACCTGTAGTTTTATGTATTATGGATGGTTTTGGTTATAATCCAAGTGATTATGGTAATGCAATCACAGCAGCCAAAACACCAAGAATTGACGAAATTTTTAAAAATAATCCAATGACTTATATTGGTGCATCAGGTATGGATGTTGGTCTTCCTGATGGTCAGATGGGTAACTCTGAAGTTGGCCATACAAATATCGGTGCTGGCCGTGTTGTTTATCAGGAACTTACAAGAATCACAAAATCTATTATGGATGGTGATTTCTTCGAAAATGATGTATTTATGAGTGCAATTGAAAATTGCAAAAAGAACAATTCAGCACTTCATTTAATCGGTCTTCTTTCTGATGGTGGTGTTCATAGCCACAATACTCATTTGTATGCTCTTGTCGAACTTGCAAAGAAAAATGGTCTTGAAAAAGTATATGTTCATGCATTACTCGATGGCCGTGATGTTCCACCAAGTTCAGGTGTTGATTTTGTTAAAGAACTTGAAGATAAGCTTGCTGAAATCGGTGTAGGTAAAATTGCTACTGTTATGGGTAGATTTTACGCTATGGACCGTGACAATATGTGGGATAGAGTTGGTATGGCTTATAATGCAATGGTCAACCGTGAGGGTATTGCAACTGATTCAGCTCTTGAAGCAGTTGAAAAGTCATATGAAACAATTGACGAAGATGGTAAATATCTTACAGACGAATTTGTTATGCCTACAGTTGTTAATGGTGCAGAAGCAATTTCAGAAAACGACTCTGTAATCTTCTTTAATTTCCGTCCTGACCGTGCAAGAGAAATTACAAGAACATTTGTTGACCCTGATTTTACAGGATTCGAAAGAAAAGCATTTTTCCAACTTTACTATGTTTGTATGACACAATATGATGCTGAAATGCCTAATGTGAATGTTGCATATAAGCCTCAGACACTTACAAACACAATGGGTGAGTACCTTTCAAAGCTTGGTAAAACTCAGCTTCGAATTGCCGAAACACAGAAGTATGCACACGTTACATTCTTTTACAACGGCGGTGAGGAAAAAGTTTATCCTGGTGAAGATAGAGTTCTTATTGATTCTCCAAAGATTTCAACATTCGACTTAAAACCTGAAATGAGCGCTTACGAAGTTTGTGATGCTGCTTGTGAACAGATTTTAAGCGGTAAATATGATGTTGTAATTCTTAACTACGCTAACTGCGATATGGTTGGTCATACAGGTATCTTTGATGCTGCTGTTAAGGCTGTTGAAGCTGTTGACGAATGTGTTGGTAAGCTTGTTGATGCAACAATGAAGATGGATGGTGTAATTCTTATTACTGCCGACCATGGTAATGCTGATAAGATGTATGAAGACAATGGCTCTCCATTCACAGCTCACACAACAAATCCTGTTCCACTTGTAGTAGTAGGTAAAGAATGTGCTCTTAAGCAGGAGGGTGGCAAACTTTGCGACCTTTCACCAACAATGCTTGACATTATGGGACTTGATATACCTGCTGAAATGAGTGGCGTATCTCTTATAGAAAAATAAATTTTAGACTCCACATTTAGTGGAGTCTTTTTTTAATTCTGTTATACAAATTTGAGTTTGTCTAACAGAATGCAAAGCGTAAAATGCAAAGCGCAAAATTTCGGAACTGCGTTGCAATTATAGAAGGTTCACAAAGAAAAGGACTCTTGTAGGGGCAGGGCTCCGTGCCTGCCCGTAGATTATTAAAGTTTTGCGGTCGGGCACAGAGATGTACAGTGTAGTATGATAGTAAACAGGTAGTGTAAGATGATGGTATACATTTTTATGATAAAATAAAAGGCATAGAAAAGCAAGAAAAGGAGTGTTTGAAATGCCGTGGGAGAGTAAAACTGTGGAAGAATTAAGAAAAGAGTTTATCGTCGCATCAAAAAGCACAAGCAATTTCAGTTCATTGTGTCGAGAATTTGGAATAACAAGAAAAACAGGATACAAA
>JAZLBG010000073.1:0-2180 GCA_045613585.1 Candidatus Fimenecus sp.
ACTGAACTACCGGGCCATTTGGTGGGAACAACAGGGCTCGAACCTGTGACCCTCTGCTTGTAAGGCAGATGCTCTCCCAGCTGAGCTATGCTCCCACATTTTTGCTGCTGTTTTCAGCGGCTCGTATAATTTACCACATCACAAAAGATTTGTCAACACTTTTTTTCAACTTTTTTTAAAATTTTTTAAAAAAGTTTTTAAAAGGGGTAAAACTATTAAAATTTCCTCACAAAACTACACCTTTTGCAAAGTTCTTCTGGGGCTTTACGATTTGAAAATCCGTTATAAATGTTTTGTGCTTTGTCTGAATTTATAATTTCTTCTAAATCTTTTTCAAAAATGTTACCAAGATTTATTTCTCCGTTATTATCAAGACAACAAGGCACAACTGTTCCATCTGCTAAAATGCCTATCTGGTCACGAAGTCCATAGCAGAAAATGTTTTCTTCTATATCATTATTTTCAAGAGTTGGCCAGTCAAATTTATCTCCATATTGAATATAGATTTTTTCACCAATTCTTGTACCATTACGCTCATTAACCCAAGGTTTTGGAAAATATTTTTCAAGAGCATTGAGGATTTTGTCATTCAAACTATCTTTACCGCCATTATTCCAGAGGCGAAGAACAACAATTTTTTCATTTTCAGCATCTTTTGTATATTGAAAACACTGGTTAAGATAATCTTCAAAAGAATTTTTATTATCATTTGCCTCAAATGAGTGTAAAGAAATAACAGTTTTATAGTGAGAATTTGATTTCAAAAGTATATCTTTATTTTTATTTAAAAGCGTGCCATTTGTAGTAATTATAACTTTAAAACTCGTTTTTTCTGCAATTTGCAAGAATTTTTCAAGGTCAGGGTGGCAAAGTGGCTCACCGAGAAGATGAAAATAAATGTAATCAGTATAAGGCTTAATTTTATTTAATATTAATTCAAATTCTTGTACGCTCATTCTTTTCGGATTTCTTGTAGTGCCGGGGCAAAAAGAACAACTTAAATTACAGATATTTGAAATTTCAATATATACTTTTGCAAATCTTTTCATTTTCTCACCACCTATATAAGATTTAACACATTATACCATATTTCGTACAGATAATAAACAATTATTATTGAAAGAAAAATTTTTATATGATAAAATTGTTTAGGTGATTTTATGAAACTAATAGTCTGTGTTGACAACAAAAATGGTATGATGTTTAATAACCGTCGTCAAAGTCGTGATAAAATCTTAATTGAAAATATGCTCGAGTTTTGTAAAGGTGAACAACTTTACATAGATGAGTATTCATCTGTTTTATTTCCTGAAAATTCAGTTGTAGTTTGCGAAAATTTTGAAAATGTAGAAAATGGCTATATTTTTGTAGAAGATACTCTCCCAAATGAAGAGAAAATTCAAGAAATAATAATATATAAGTGGAATAGAGTGTACCCTGCAGATACATATTTCAATATTTCTATTAAAGATTGGACTTTAACTGAAATAATTAATTTTGAAGGCTCATCACACGAAAAAATCACAAGAGAAAGGTATGTGAGATAAATTTGAAAAAGCGTTTATCAATAATCAGTTTAATTCTTGTATTATTGCTTACATTTACTAGTTGTGGGGGCTCACTTGTTAATGGTGATATTTTTCCAGAACCAGAAATTACTACAACTGAAAGTATCGAAAATACAACTGTTACGCTTAAAGATATTCCCGCTTATTCAGGCCGTCCATACATAGCAATCAATGACAATCAACCACAATTTACAAGTGCAGACTATACTACAACTGCATTTGAAAAGTATGCAGAGTTAGATTATCTTGGCCGTTGCGGTGTGACTTATGCTTGTGTTGGTGTTGAGATTATGCCAACAGAAGACCGTGGCAGTATTGGTCAGGTTAAACCTACTGGTTGGGTAACCGCAAAATATGATTTTGTTGATGGCAAATATTTATATAACAGATGTCATTTAATTGGATTTCAGTTAACAGGGGAAAATGCAAATACACAAAACCTTATTACAGGCACTCGTTATATGAATACTGAGGGTATGTTGCCTTTTGAAAATATGATTGCTGACTATGTAAAGGAAACTGAAAACCATGTGCTTTATCGTGTAACACCGATTTTTGACGGTGATAATCTTGTTGCAAGTGGCGTTCAGATGGAGGCATGGTCTGTTGAAG
>JAZLBG010000074.1:0-35446 GCA_045613585.1 Candidatus Fimenecus sp.
TGTTATCAAATACAGCAATCAACGCTATGTATGATACTATAAGCAAGAAAGCGGCTGAGTTTTATGACAGACTTGACGACGCTGCTGAATACAGTTTTTATTACCTTGCAGTAAGAAAAGCTATTGATATTTCAAAAAATATCGGCATTTCATTCGCAATGCTTTGTGGCGAAAAAGAAGATGCTTATTACACCAATTTAGGTCAGCGTCTTTTTGAAGTTGCAGAACACGAAATCACAAAGATTATTGACGGTTTTGGATTTGAAAAATAAGAAAAGCAAAAAAGCAACGGACATTCTTAATTGAATGTCCGTTTTATTTTATTTGTATAAAGATTTTAAGAGTGCGATTTCGCGAGCATAACCATCTAACTCATTTGGAGTTTCAAGGAAGAATGGCAAATCGCGAAGTGCTGGATGATTTATAATTCTCTCGAATGCTTCTGTACCGATTGAGCCCTCGCCTATTTTTTCGTGTCTGTCTTTATGACTTGCGAATGGATTTTTGCTGTCGTTAATATGAATTGCTTTAAGACGGTCAAGACCTATAATTTTATCAAACTGTGTAAGCACACCGTCAAGGTCATTTACAATGTCATAACCTGCATCGTGCACATGGCAAGTATCAAGGCAAACGCCCATTTTATCTTTAAGTTCTACCCTATCAATAATCTCGCGAAGCTCTTCAAACTTTCCACCAACTTCACTGCCCTTGCCTGCCATTGTTTCAAGGAGTACAAGAGTAGTCTGGTCTTTCCACATAATTGAATTGAGAAGCTCTGAAATTAACTGGATACCTTTTTCTGTACCCTGACCTACATGGCTACCCGGATGAAAATTATACATATTATTTGGCACATACTCCATACGCTTTAAATCGTCAAACATTGTATTATATGCGAATTCGCGTACATACTCTTTTTCTGCACAAGCGTTAAGAGTGTACGGTGCGTGAGCAAGAATTTTTGCAAATCCTTTTTCTGCCATTAAATCGTTGAGTTTTTGTGCATCTTGGGGGTCGATATCTTTAGCACTGCCCCCTCTTGGATTGCGTGTAAAAAACTGAAATGTATTGGCATCTATTGAAAGAGATTCAATACCCATATTATAAAATCCCTTTGATGATGACAAATGACATCCTATATTCAACATAATATACCTCTATTATTCTTGTGTTTCGTTATCTTCTTTCTTGTTTTTAGCCTTATAATAACCTGAAGTTACAAGATAAGTAACAGTTGAAGCTATAGCACCAACAATAATTGCCACCATAATCATAACCGCATAATGATAAAGCATTGTTACCTTATTATTTTCATCATTAATTTCTGCCCATACCATTGAGAAGAAATTATCATTCTTTTCAGGCTCAGTTACAGGCTCTGTAGTTGTAGATTCTGTTGTGCTTTCAGTTGTTGATTCAGTAGTACTTTCATCAGTTGATGATTCTTCAGTTGTACTTTCTGTAACTTTTTCTAAAACTGTAACCTTATATGTTACCGCCCAACCATTCTGTTTTCCTGTAATTGTTGTTTCACCTGGAGTAATACCTGTTACCACGCCATTTGAAGATACTGTTGCAATACTTGTATCAGCAGATGTCCATATAGTTGAGAAATTATCAGTTGCATCATATGGAATTTTTGCAACTTTAAGGTTCAATGTAGAACCTTGAGCTACAGTTCTTGAAGAATTGCCTGAAAAACCAACACCTGTTTGTGCCACTTTTACATACACTTTACAAGTTGCTGTTTTTGTGCCTGCTTTTGCAGTAATTGTTGCACTACCGCCACCGACTGCTGTGACTGTACCATTAGCAGAAACCTTAGCAACTCTTGAATCAGAGCTTGAATAAGTAACTGTTTTGTTTGTAGCATCACTTGGTGTTACAGTTGCACTAAGCACTGTTGTTTCACCTTTTTTAAGTGTTACATCTGTCTTATTAAGGGAAATGCCGGTAACTGGATTTGCAATTGTAACTTTACCGTTTCTTGTTGAACACTGATATGTGTTTGCATCTGAGTCAATATTCTCAGTGCTTGTAAGTGAAAGTGTTGATGAGCCAGACGCTTTAAGAATTTTAAATTTTACAGTAAATACTGTTCCACTTTTAGCGCTGAACATACCTGAAAAGTTCACAGATGAGCCTGTATTATTAAGGCTACCACTTGCTACTGCTCCACCCTTACTACTACTTACATACTGTAACTCTGAAGAATTATAGCCTAGCATTACATTAGCGCCCCAAATTTCAACACTTGAAGAAATATTAACGCTAATGGTTACTGTATCGCCTTTTGAGCCACTAACACTTGATGCAGAATAGTTTACACTAGCTGCACTAGCAGGAAATACAAACATTGACGCGAGTATTATAAAAGCAGTTATAATTGCCATAATTTTAGATATTTTTCTCATATCAATCACCCATAGATTTAGTATATAAATATGATACATTATTTGTCGATAAAAGTCAATTAAGGTAATTGGAAAAACAAGGGATATATGAATATAATTTTGAGTTTGTCTAACAGAATGCAAAGCGCAAAATTTCGGAACTGCGTTGCGATTTTATAATAAAACCAAATGTGCGAATAAGCTAATGGCGGGCTGTCGGGGACGCCAGCCCCTACGAAATAGCATCCCTGCAAACTCAATTTTGTTAAACTATGCATTTCACTACTGAAAGCAAAAGAAGAATGATTTCAACACTTGTTCAAATCATTCTTCTTTATAATTATATTATTTTACATTTTCTACTCTTGCGCTGACTTTTTCTTCTGGCTTGATTTCGCCTGCTTTGAACAACGCTTTTTTAGTAAGGAATGGTCCTACAATTTCATAAATCAAAACTGCAAAAAGTGTAATATTTGCAACTATTATACCTTCTGGTCCTAATTCTTCTGCTTTAATTGCCATTCCAAGAGCAACGCCTGCTTGTGGGAAAAGTGTAATACCAAGATACTTCACAATTTCAGGGCTACATTTTGTAGCTTTTGCACTTAATGATGCACCAAAGTATTTACCAATACAACGAGCCACAATATACACAAGACCAATGCAGACAATTCCTAAATCTTTGAATATTGAAAGTTCAAGTTCTGCACCGCTTATTACAAAAAACAATATAAACAATGGTGCTGTCCAGCGGTCAATTCTGTCCATAAGCTCTTCTGAAAAATCACAGATATTGCAGAATACTGTACCAAGCATCATACAAACTAAAAGTGATGAGAATGAAATGTGAATTCCGCCAATTTCAAATTTAAGCATTGACAACGCTACTGTCAAAAGCACAAAGGTTACTGACATTGCAAGTCGTTTTGACCTTGAATGAAAAAACTTCTCAAAAAATGTGAACAGATAACCCATAACTGCACCAAGCACAAGTGAGAGTACAACTTCTAAAAGCGGCTCAACAATAATTGATATTATATCAACACTGCCAACAATAAGTGCTTTTGCAACGCCAAATGATACTGCAAACACAATAAGACCAACTGCGTCATCAAGAGCAACTATTGGAAGAAGAATATCAGTTAATGGACCTTTTGATTTATACTGTCTTACAACCATAAGTGTTGCTGCCGGTGCAGTAGCAGTTGCAACAGCACCCAAAACTATCGCTGCTGGTAATGACAATTTATCTGGTGCGATAAAATGAATTCCCAAAAGTGCAATATCAACTAACACACAAGCAAGAAGTGCCTGAAAAATGCCGATAATAGTTGCTTGCTTACCAATCTGTTTAAGTTGAGAAAGTCTGAATTCATTACCAATTGAAAATGCAATAAATCCAAGTGCCACATCTGGAATAATATCATATGCTTTAATATTTTCCATACTTATAAAACCAAGACCAGCAACGCCTAAATTACCAAGCATATAAGGTCCTACAAGAATACCTGCAATAAGATAAGCTGTAACTGCAGGAAGTTTAAGCATTTTTGCAACTCGTGAAAGCATAAGACCTGCAAATAATGCCACCGAAAGACAAAGTAAAGTTTCCATAAAAAATTCGCCTCTGAATATACAAATTAAAGCGTTTAATATTTTAGCACTGCTTATGTAAATTCGCAATAATCAAAATGACATTTTGCAAGGCTTTTTTTAAGATTTTTTTGTTATATTTGCTATTAAAAACTATTTTGATTTTGTTGACAATGATTTATCAATATGATATTATATTAATGAAAAGTGTATTATATAAGACAAAAAGGTGCTAAAAATGACTAAAACAACACTTAACAGTGCGTTAAATTTTCTTAAAAAAACAAGAATATTTAAAGATGCTGATGAAAAAACACTTACACGAGTATTGAATACATACGGGCAATCTGTTTCTTATTCAAAAAATGATGTTGTTTTTTCTAAAGACAACTACTCACCTGTTATTTGCATAATCATTAAAGGTGAAGCGAGAGTCAGTAAAGGTGAAACTGTAATTTCTCACCTTAGAGATGGTGAAATTTTTGGTGCTGCTTTTCTATATAATCAAAGCTATGAATTTGAAAATACTGTTACAGCCCTTACTCCCCTTAAAGTTGTAATTATTGAAAAAAGTGGAATTGATGAGTTAATTAAATGTGACAGTTCAATTTCATTTAATTACATTAGTTATCTTTCTGAAAGAATAGGTTTTTTGAATGGTAAAATTGAAGGTTACACAAAGCCTAGTGCAGAAGAAAAACTTATGCTATATCTTAAGAAAAATGCTGATGTAAACAATGGTAAATGTGAAATATCCGTTTCTATGACAGAACTTTCCCATGTTTTGCACATAAGTAGAGCAAGTCTTTACAGAGTTATTGAAGCTCTTGAAAATCAAGGAAAAATCTGCCGTGACGGTAAAAAAATATATATTAAAGGATGATTCAAATGAAAAAAGTTATTTCATTACTTCTTGTATTCGCAATTGTATTTGCATTTGCAGCTTGTGGTACAACAAACAATGAAGACGACACAACAACCACAACAAAAGCTCCATACCAAAGCGTTAGTATGAAAGTTGCAGGTCTTGCTGGCCCTACTGGTATTGGTATGGTAAATCTTATGAAGAGTCAAGACGACAAAATTGCAAAGAATGATTACACATTCTCAGTTGTTAGTGACCCTACTGAAATCGTTGCAGGTATGACAAATAATTCTTATGATATTGCTGCTTGCCCTATTAACCTTGCTGCTACACTTTACAACAAGCTTCAAGGCAATATTCAAGTGCTTTCAGTAAACACAAAAGGTGTACTTTATATTCTTGAAAAAGGTAACACAATTAACTCACTCAGTGACCTTGCAGGTAAAAAACTTTATGCAACAGGTCAGGGCTCAACTCCTGAATATATTCTTAACTATCTTCTTGAAAAGAGTGGTGTTACTGATAAAGTAGATGTTGAATATGTTACATCTCATGACGAATTAGCAACACTTGCAGCATCTGGCAAGGCAACTATCTCAATGTTACCTGAACCAAAGGTTACTGCTGCGCTTGCAAAAAATCAAGAGCTCAGAATTGCTCTCAATCTTACAGAAGAATTCGAAAAAATCAGTGGCAAAACACTTATTCAAGGCGTTGTTATTGCTAAAAAGGACTTTGTAGAGAAAAATCCTGAAGCAGTTAAGATGTTCTTAAAAGAATATGAAGCATCAATCAACGCTGCAAACAATGATATTGAAACAACATCTGCACTTTGCGAGCAATACGGTATTATTCCAAAGGCTGCAATTGCTAAAAGAGCTATTCCAAATTGTAATATAGCATATATTGATGGTGCAGATATGAAAGAATCAGTTTCTGCAAATCTTCAGATTTTCTTTGATGCTAACCCTAAATCTATTGGAGGAAAGTTGCCAAGTGATGACTTCTATTATGGAGCATAAAGCAAAGGTAACAATTAAAAAGCTTATAAAAATAGCCCTGACCATTATTTTTTGGTTAGGGCTTTGGCTCATTATATATAACATTGTTGGTCTTGATGTTTTAATTGCCTCACCTATTGATGTTGCAAAAAGGTTATTGGAGTTTTTGCCAAGTGGTGAATTCTGGCTTACAATTTTCAACTCTTTCAAGGGTATTTCTTCAGGTTATATAATTGGTGTTATAATTGGTAGCATTTTTGGTATTATTACCGCTTTTTCAAGTACATTAAACACACTCTTCAAGCCATTTTTAACTGCAGTAAAGACTACACCTGTTGTGTCTTTTATTATTCTTGCTCTTATATGGCTTGACAAACCAAGCGTGCCAATTTTTATTACAATGCTTATGGTTATGCCTGTTGTGTGGGCTAATGTTACAAGTTCAATTGTAAATACTGATAAGTCACTTATTGAAATGGCAAATGCATATAATTTTGGTCTTGCAAAGAAATTAAAGCTTATTTTCTTGCCATCAGCAGTGCCTGCATTTGTATCGGCTTGTAAAACCGCTGTAGGACTTGGTTGGAAAGCGGGAATTGCGGCAGAAGTGCTTTGTACCCCACAGAATTCAATTGGCATAAACCTTAGAAACTCACAAGTGTATATTGAAACTGTTGACCTTTTTGCATGGACTGTTGTTATTATTATTTTAAGTCTTGTGCTTGAAAAAATACTTGTTTCAATTCTCGATTTAACTTTCAAGAAAATTATGTCAAAGGGAGGTTATTTCATTGAAAATTCAAATCAATAATCTCACTAAAAAGTATGGCGACAAAATAGTTTTTGACGCTTATACGAACACTTTTGATTTTGATGGCATTTTGCTTATTAAGGGCGTTTCCGGGCTTGGCAAAACTACGCTTATGAGAATAATTGCAGGGCTTGAAAAGGCTGATAAAGGCGAAATAAAGGCATCTTATAAAACAATATCATTTATGTTTCAGGAAGACAGGCTTATTCCATTTATTTCGGTGTTTAAAAACTTAACTGCAGTTTGTAGTGAAGAAAAGGCAATTAATTACTTAAAACTTATGGGGCTTGAAAATGAGAAAGACAACTCTCCACTATCCCTTAGTGGCGGTATGAGAAGACGTGTAGCATTGGCACGTGCATTGTGCTTTGAAAGTGAACTGGTTATTCTTGACGAGCCATTTAAAGGGCTTGACGAAAATCTTAAGGTGAATGTTTGTGAAATAATCAAAGAAGAAAGTAAAAACAGAGATTTTATAATAATCAGTCACGATAGTCAGGATGCTGAACTTTTAAATGCAAAAATAATTGAATTATAAAAAAATAAAAAAGCGAAACCACACTCTTTGAGTGCCGTTTCGCTTTTTTGGTGCTGGTGACCGGACTTGAACCGGTACGGTATTGCTACCGAGGGATTTTAAGTCCCTTGCGTCTGCCGATTTCGCCACACCAGCATAACTGTTTTTTCACAGCTTTATTATTATATATTATGAAAGTTAAAATGTCAATATGAGAATAGAATAATTTTTAATATAAACATAGAAACCCCTCAGTCATTTTGTGCAAAAATGACAGCTCCCCTTTCAGGGGAGCCGAGATTAATACATTGTTTTTATTTTACTTTATAAATGTTTACTTCGTATGGGCGGAGCTTTTCTTTTGGCTCGTCATAGTTTGAAAGTAAGCACTTACCACCAGTAGGCGCTGGTCTGTCAATTGTGTTTTCTGTAAGATTCATTTCGATATAAATCTTTGCATCTGCACTTTCTCTGAAAAGGCAGAATGTTTTATCGTTAGTCTTAAGTGGTTTGAAATCACCATAAACCATTGTAGATTTATACTCTTTTCTAAGAGCCATAAGTGCTTTATAGTAGTTATATGGGCTGTTTTCGTCTGCAATTTGTGTTGTTGCATTACATTCCATATAATCACCATTAAGTCTAATCCATGGTGTACCAGTTGTAAAGCCTGCATTTTCAGTTGTATCCCAACACATTGGAGTTCTTGAGTGGTCACGGCTACCTGCCATAATTGTTGCCCAAGCCTCTGCCTCTGTTTTGCCCTTTTCTACCATTTTAGCATACTTATTGATTGACTCAACGTCACGAAGTTCACTCATATCATTGAAATCACAGTTCATCATACCAAGTTCTTCACCTTGGAAGATATATGGTGTGCCACGACCTGTAAGAAGTGTTGCACCAATAAGTTTTGAAAGTGGGTTTCTAAATTTAGGGTCAGGATTTACTTTTGATGTCATTCTTGGGTTATCATGATTTTCGATAACAAGTGTTGGCCAAGATGAACCATAAAGTGAAAGCTGATATTTTGTGAACATTTCCTTTAAGTATTTAAGGTCATACTTATAGTCGTCCCATCTCTGCTTACCGCGTGCCTCAAGTTGGTCGAAAAGGAATGTTTCGCGAATTTCTTCACGAGAATCATCAACAAGGTATTTTGCCATTTCAACACCAATACCGCCTGTTTCACCAACACAGAAAGATTCAGGGAATTTCTTGAATGAGTTTTCGTTAAGCTCGTGAAGGTATTCGTGAAGGTGTGGTCCCCAGAAATAATGCTCACCACCGTAGCCAATAAATTCACCTACAAGTGGGTTACCATCAGGGAGTCCTTCAACTTTAGAAATAAGGTTGATAACGTCCATACGGAAACCGTCAACACCCTTCTCAAGCCACCAACATACCATTTCGGCAACTTCTTTGCGCATATCAGGATTTTCCCAGTTCAAATCCATCTGTTTTGATGAGAAAATGTGCATTGCCCACTCATCAAGTTCAGGGTAATAATTCCAAGCACTACCTGAGAAAACTGATGTCCAGTTATTTGGAGGAATACCGTCACCCTTACCTTTACGGAAGATGTAATAATCTTTATATTTCTCGTCCCCTGCTAATGCTTTCTGGAACCATTCATGCTCGTCAGAAGTATGATTTACAACAAGGTCCATAACAAGTTTCATACCGCGTTTATGGATTTCTTCGAGCATCTGGTCAAAGTCTTCCATAGTACCAAACTCTGTCATAATCTTGCGGTAATCACGAATATCATAACCCATATCGTCATTAGGTGAATCATAAATTGGGCTGAGCCAAAGTACATCTACGCCTAAATCTTTAAGATAGTCAAGTTTTGAGATAATACCCTGTAAATCACCAATACCATCGCCATTTGAGTCCATAAATGAACGTGGATAAATCTGATAAATAACAGATTCTTTCCACCATCTTGGCTGAACTTCGTCTTTAGTAACAACCATTTCAGGTGTGTAACTTAAAAGATTGCAAAGATGCTCAATTGTTTCCATTGGCATTTTGTCACCTAAAAGTTTTGGAAGCATTGAAAGTTTCATTTTGCCCACAAGAGGATTATGAATAACACCTGCAGGAATACCAGCATGGTAAGCAACCATTTCAATAAGGTCGTTACCTACAGGAGTATTGAGCACTTCTTTAAGCGTGCTTTTTGGTGTGATTTTCATTAAAAATCATCCTTTCTATTTCGTAAAAATCCCCACTATGCGAACATAGTGGGAATATTTTTATGCCATTGGCTTTCTTGTTGCTGAGAAGTTTTTATCAACTGGTTTCTTGAAAAGTAAATAGTCATATTTTGCAAGCCAGTCGTCGCCAACAGTGAGTTTTTCAAACTCTTCTTGACTAAGAGCAATATTAACCGCATCAACGCCCTTAATTACGTCACCCTCTTTGTAACAAGTATCCCAGAATGCATGGTGACCAACATTAGTTACGCTTGATGGAATATATACATATTGCAAGTTTTGATTATAACTGAATGCGTCAGAGCCGATGAATTTAAGACCTTCAGGGAGTGAAAGGTAAACTTCACCTAAAGCTTCTTGTGATGTGAAATGTGGGTCCGCTACATCAGTTGCTTTATATGAATAAATATTCACAAGTGATGGAGTGTTGCTCCACTCATCCTGACGCTCATGAAGTTTGAAGAATGAAAGTGTTTCAATTGTTTCAAGACCTTCAGGAAGATAAATATATCTAAGATTTGCATAGTTAAAGCACATTTCACCAACTTTTTTAACAGTTGATGGTACTACATAAGTCTGAATATCTTTTTCATATTGTGGTGTAACATCTGCACTGAAAGGCTCTGCATCATACCCATATTTTTTTCTTAAATATTCGTCGTGATTACATGGATAGCAAAGCACTTCTGTTTTATCTTTGTTATAAAGAACACCGTCAACATCACAATAATTTGGGTTGTTTTCGTCAACCTCAATATTCTGTAATGCCCAGCATGAATAGAATGCTTTACCATCAATTTCAAGCACGTCAGGACCTATGTAAATTGTTTTAATCTTATCGTCACAGTTAAGAGTAAACTGTCTTACAGATGTGACTGGTTTGCTTTCATCTTTAACAACCTTAAAGTTTGTTGCAGGGTCATTGTTACCTGGAATATACTCAATATCAGAAACATAGTCAATAGTGAGTTCATCAAGATAACCTGTATTACTGAACTTTGTAAATTCGTATCCCTTTTCTGTTTCAGTAAATTCAAATGGGTCAGTTTTAAGTGCCATAACACTAAAAAGTATTGAAAGTGAAACTGAAACAACAATTGCAATTACGAATATAGCCTTTTTAAAATTGTAATATTTATAAGGCTTGTTAATATGAGGTGCAGCAAGACCTTCTACCTGATAAGTCCATATTTCGTCTTCAGGGATGTTAAGTTGAATATCTTCTTGTAAAGCGATACCCTTTTGTTTCTTTTCTTTCTTACTCATACAACTCACCCCCATTAACCTTTATAGCTACCAGCAGTTGAAACGCCTTCTTCTTCTGCCATTTTTTCTGTAACTTCTGCACGGCGTTTGAGAACTTCCATAACAAGATTCTGTTTCTTGTTGTCATAATCCCAGAAGAGATATGGAATTGTCATAAGGAAGAAACCGATTGCATCAACAATAATTGGAACAACAACTATGTTTGCTCTTGAACCGTCAAAGAAAAGGATTTCCCAGTTACTATTAAAGCCATATTTCAATAAGAAGATTGGAATGATAAGACCAACGAATGATGTGATAGGTCCTGTAAACCAACCAAAAATACCTGTGAAGCTTTCAAGACGTTCACCTGAGAGATACATCTGATAGTCACTGATACGAACGCCCATATCGTGACCTGCTGTTGTAGGAACTGTTTTTGTCATTTCCATAAAGAAGAGAACAACAATACAGATTGCGCCACAAAGCGCCAAGTTATCACGAAGAGTTAACATTGCAACAGCAATAATAGCATTACCGATTGCACGGCTTAACTGATAGAAAATCATAATCTGTTTATATGAGAATCTCTTAAGGAAATATGGTGACAATAAATCAGGTGGCGTACCAGCAAACGAAACAAGTGCTACTAACAATGAATATGGAAGACCACTTAAACGGAATGTGTAGAAATAAAGAATTGTTGCAAATGGAAGCATACCATTACCAAGTGAGTCAATAAGTCCAACTATAGTGTTAATAAGCAAATATTTATTCTTAAGAACGCCAAGCATACCATCCCAGAACTTAATCTGAACCTTCTTTTCAATAGGTGGCTGTGGAATTCTTTCTTTAATTCTGCCTGCAAGTCCCATTGTACACATTGCAGAAATAGTGAATGTTACAGGAATAACCCACTTATAGAAGTTGATATCTGCCCATTCATGACGGAGCATACCAACAATTGCAGGAAGAATAATTGCAAGAATTGAATTAAAGATGTGTGAAAGTTTTACAGGATAGCTACGAACAAGAATTCTTTCTTGAAGGTTAGGGCTGATTCTCTTTGAACATTCTTCAAGAACATTACCAAAGCCGAATACACCATAAACTGCAAAGAGAAGGTTTGCAACCCAAACTCTTGTTGCAACATCAGGAATGTTATAAACAGGAATCCAACCCATAAGGAAAACCATTATAATCTTAGGGACAACGTCACAGTAAAGTCCGTATTTATAACGACCAAATTTTGGAATAAGCTTTTTACGCCAGAAAATGTTACGAGCGCCAACCCAACCTGAATACAAGAAATGTGTACCAAAGGTTTTAAAGCACGCCGTGGCATTCATACCCTCAAAACTGTTAAGTGTGATAATAAATTTACTTGATTGGTCAAATAGAAGTGAATAGTCAAAAAGGATGGTAGATATACCAAAAGCCATCATAAGACCATAAACAAGATAAATTTTTCTTTCTTGCTTTTTAGGCAAGAAGCCCAAGTTGTCACAAACATACCACCAGATAAGGGCTGTAATATAGCCAAGAGGCATATTAAGAAGACCGATAACTGAGAATGTAAGATAAGGCAACTTATAGTGGTGCATAATGAGGAAACAGCTTGACCAGAAGCCGATATACTCAAGTGTTTTTGCACCAGTGTAGTTTGCGCCGACACCGATAACTACGTCCTTATATTCTTTGTAAGGAACATACTTACCTTCTGCCGGAGTATTCCAATGAGTTTTGATTTCATTACCGAAATCTTTTACTTTATTAAGTAACTCGCTCATTGTTCACTCTCCCTTTCTAAATATATTCATAATATTTTAACATATTTTGAAAAATTAAACAACGAAATTTGCACTTTTATTTTAAGTAAAAATGCACAAAAATAAGGACTGTTTATTGTGCAACAGTCCTTTAATTTCAATTATTATTAAGAATATCAAGGATTTCTGATATATCTTTAATTTCAAAATCAATTTTTATGTTGTTTTTATTCTCTAAATTGTGAGGATTATACCAACAACAAAGAATATTTGCATTGTTGCCACCTTGCATATCACTAGACAAAGAATCACCAATAATCATTACTTCATCGCTATTAAAACTACCGATTTTTTGCTGTACTGCATTAAAAAATTCAATAGACGGTTTTTCAAAACCAATTTTATCAGAAATAAACACATCATCAAAAATATTGATAAGTCCTGATTGAGTAAGCTTTCTTTCTTGAGCGATATATGTGCCATTCGTTACTGCATATTGCTTGTATCTGTCTTTAAGAGCATTAATAGTTTCAAATGCATTATCACAGAAAAAGGCTTTATCACCAAGACGGATTTGATATTCGTCATTAAACTCATCAATTCGATTAAAATTTATGTTTTCAGAACTAAAAAACTCAACAAATCTTTCAGTCAACACTTGTTGTTTTGTAATTTCACCAAGTTCCAACAAATACCAATATCTATGATTGATTTTTGAATATCGTTCAAGCATCTGGTCACTACATTCACCTAGCCCAAATTTTTGAAAGCACTTGCGAATTCCATATGCTTCTGATTTACCAAAATCAAGTAATGTACCATCAACATCCCAAAGTAATGTTTTAATCATATTAGCCACCAATTATGCCGAGACCCTCGAGCAAGAATTTAAGTCCCATTAATACAAGTACAAGTCCACCAGCAAACTCTGCTTTATTTTTGTATTTTGCACCAAACTTGTGTCCGATAAACACGCCTTTTGCTGAAAGTAATGCTGTAACAACACCAATCATTGCAACTGCGATAAACACTGTTTTACTATCGTATTCAAGTGCAAAAGCAACACCAACTGCTAATGCATCAATACTTGTAGCAACTGCAAGAGCAGTAAGCTCTTTTAAATCAAGCTTTTTCTCACAGCATTCACACTCTTCTTTTTCAAAGGATTCCCAAATCATTTTGCCACCTATAATTGCTAACAAAATAAATGTTACCCAATGGTCAATACTTGTAATATAATGAGCAAATTTTGAACCTATAAACCAGCCTATAAGAGGCATACCTGCCTGAAATCCACCAAAAAATAACGCTATAAGTGCAGTTTGCTTTTTGTCAAGTTTTTGCATATTAAGTCCTTTACACACTGCAACTGCAAAAGCATCCATTGCAAGACCTACTGCAATAATTAATAATTCTGCCATATTTACTACCCCTCTTATATATGTCACAACTGAGAATTAAAAAAAGACCCAGTGCGACATTTAGTGTCACACATGAGTCTTGTCATTTAAGGTAAACCAGACCTTTCGGTCAGTATGTTGACTTACCGCACAAAAAATGTGCCGACTACTCCCTCACGAAGCAATATGATAATAGCACCTTTGCCCTTATTTGTCAAGAAATTTTCATACGGAGTCGAAGTTTATCACTAATCATTGCAATAAATTCTGAGTTTGTTGGTTTGCCCCTTGTACTTTGTATTGTATAGCCGAAATATGATGACAATACATCTACGTCTCCTCTATCCCAAGCAACCTCAATTGCATGGCGAATTGCACGCTCAACACGGGAAGAAGTAGTGGAATACATTTTCGCAACAGTTGGATACAATACTTTTGTAACTGAACTCATCATCTCACGGTCGTTTATTGAAAGCATAATAGCTTCGCGCAAATATTGATAACCTTTTATATGTGCTGGAACACCAATCTGATGCATAATTTCACTAACAGTTACTTGCAAATCAACACTTTCTTGTTGTTTGGTTACATCACCTTGAGCTTTTGACCAACCTGTAAGTTGATTTATGCGCTGAGCAAGCATATTAATATCAAACGGTTTAAGAAAATAATAATCAGCCCCCGCTGAAAGAATCTCTTGTTCAAATCGTTGATTATCGCTACTAGACATAACCATTATTAGTGGTTTTACATCTTTCTTTGACAATTCATTTATTACTCCAAGTGCATCAAGATTTGACATAAATGCATCCATTACAATTACATCTGCATTTATACTTTCACACTTTGCTAATAGTATTTTACCATCTTTGGATACCAGACTAACATCACAACCATAAGTTCTTAACACACTTGCACAATTCTTTCCAAACTCACTACCCTCACCCGTTAAAATTACTTTAAGATTTTTACTCATTTTTGAGACCTCCATTTTATTATGAAATCTTTGTTTGATTTCTCATTTCTGCCATATTTTACCATAAATGGTAATTATTGGCAATAGTAAAAATAAAAATATTTTGAAAACTTTTCGACAAAAGTCGAAAGTCATCAAACAATGAAAATCTGTAATAAAAATAGTGGAATTAAATAAAATCCTGCAAAAAATATGCAGTTAAATTCTGACTATACAGTCTTATATTGGACTTTTTTTAACTTATATTTCAACTTTGAAATTGTTGAAAACTCTGTTGAAAATGTCAAAAAGTTTGATAAATCAAGGGTTTAACAAGTTGAAAAATGGTATTTTTGTAAAGATTTCCCCTTTACAGAACAAATGAACAATAAAAAAACAGTGTATATACAACTGCATATACACTGTAAATTTTGAAAGAAAAATTGCATTTTAAATTTAATCTCTGCGAAGTGCCTCAATTGGTGGCATTTTTGCTGCTCTGCGTGCCGGATACACACCAAAAATTATACCTATTGCAGATGAGAAACCAACTGCAAGCGCAATTGTTGATGGTTGTACTGTCAGTGGTACTTTCATTATGAACGATACAAAAGCTGCACATGCCACACCTAATAACAGACCTATAATACCGCCTATAAGACAAAGAATAATTGATTCTGTCAGGAATTGAAACATAATTGTTCCCGTTTTTGCACCAAGGGCTTTTCTGATACCGATTTCACGAGTACGCTCAGTAATTGACACAAGCATAATATTCATAACACCAATACCACCAACAACAAGTGAAATTGCACTTACTGCCGCAATAAAGATTGTAAACACATTAATAACTGTATCAAGCAAATCAATATATGTTGCCATATTGGTTACAGCATAACACTCTTTTTCATAATTATCATGTAATGAGCGCACGTAGTTAATTGCTGAATTACCTATTGCATCTAACTGACTTTCATCAACTGCAGTTACATTGATTGTGTCATATCTATTTTGTGTTGTGCCGTTAATAGTTGAGGTGATTGATGCAGGCATTACTACCATACAACTTAAAATCTGCACATTACCCATCATAGAAGACATACTACTCATCATATCTTCAGTATCAATATTCATACTTGACATTACATTGACAACACCAACAATTTTTACTGAAATAGTCAGGTTGTTTGAAGTACAGTGAACATATTCACCTACTACATTTTCTCTACCAAAAACTTGCATAGCACTTGTAGAGTCAATAACGCCTACATTCTTACCTTCAGCAAATTCCTCTTGAGTAAAGAAACGTCCATAAAGCAAGGGCGATTGCATAATCATTTGCATATCAGTATTACAACCAATTCCTATGAGAATACCAGATAAGTCATTGGCTGACATCTGACACATTGAAATAGATTGCATTGATGCATATTGTACGCCATCAAGTTTTTTAATTGCCGCAATATCTTCATCAGTAAAATAATCGTCATCATCAGCTGAATTGGCATTAACTGTAAGTGCAATTGCACTGTTACCCATATCGCGAATCATACCCACAATATAATCTCGTCCACCGTTACCAACTGTAACGATTGAAATAACCGATGCAACACCGATTATAATACCAAGCATTGTAAGAAGTGAACGCATAAGGTTGGTTCGAATACTGAATACGGCTATTCGTATATTTTCTTTGATATTCAAAACTCACACCTCAATTAAGCAGTTTTATTCTGCACTCTTGTTCCATCTTCTATATTAGGGTCAGGACTTTTAAGAACAAACTCGCCTTCTTTAAGACCACTTACAACTTCATAACTTGTATCGTCAAGAGTACCCTTAACAATTTCGCGTTTTACAGCAGTACCCTCATCTTTATCAAATACAAATACAAAATATTTTCCGTTATTGTAAATTACAGATTCAACAGGTACTTTAAGAACATCTTCGACAGTCTGAAGTTTGATTTTAATATCAACATCAAAACCGATTACTACTTTTTCATCAGGATTATTAATCTTAACCTTTACTAATGCACCACTAGCACCACCTGCTCCACCCATAAGTGAGCTAGTAATTGAACTAAGGTCCAATGTGCCTGAATTATCAACTGCAGTAGCACCTACATAAATAACTTCTGCATCATATTCACTATCAAGACTTGTTGCAATTGCTTTCATACCTGTCTTGATTTTAAGAAGGTCAGATTTTGAAACTGTTACACTAACAATCATATCATCATAACTTTCAAGTGTAACACCTATTCCTGTTGGAATTGTTGCAGCATCACCCATAAGTGATGTAATAAGGTCAATATTTACATTGTCACCTATAAGTGCTGACAAATCTAATGATGAATTACTAGATTTTACAGGTACAAACGCTTCACCTGCTTTTACATTAACAACAGTTACAATACCCTCATTTTCAGCATACCAACCGTTTTTCATTTTGTCATATGTTTTCTTTATATTTTCATATGTTACTTTTTTAGCATCTGCAATTGTTTTAAGATTTTCGAGAATTGTTTCATTGTCAGTTGAAACTGTAACAGCATTTTCTGCTTGTAATGTTGAAAGATCAGATTTAAGCTGTGCTAATTCAAGATTTTTCTGAATGAGTAAATCTTGTGTACCTGGTTCATCTGAAATCTCAGGTAATTCATTTGGAATTTTAATATCTGGTTGAATTTTTGATATAGAATCAGTAAATGCTTCAATTTCTTCTTTTGTTGCACCATTTTGTGTCATTTGACTGATTACACCATTCACTTGTTCCTGAGTAATATCAGGCATTTCTTGTGTAGAAAAATCAGGGAGTGTAACTGACTCAATATAATTCTTAATATCTTCTGTAGTTGCACCGTTTTCTTTCATCTGATTAATTGCATCATTAATCTGTTCCTGAGAAAGTGTTGTAACTTCAGGAGCTGTAACTTCAGGAACTTCTATTGCTTCAATAAACGCTTGAATTTCTTCTTTTGTTGCACCATTTTGTGTCATTTGGTTGATTACAGCATCAACTTGTTCTTGAGAAAATGTCACTGAATCAGTTGGGACTTCTATTTCAGGTACAGCAATTTCATTTTCCACTTTTTGTTCAAGTGCCGCTATTTCTTTTTCTTTTGCTTCAATTTGTTTTTTTATAACTGTAATTTCAGACGCTATTTCTGCTTTACGTTTTGCATTTTCATCAGCAGTTTTTTTTGCATCAGTATAGTCTTTCAATGCGCTATCATAATCTTTCTTTGCATCATTAAGATATTTTGTTGCATTTGAAACATTGAATGTTGCAAGCAAATCACCATTTTTTACTTTATCACCAACATTAACAAACACTTCTTCAACAACTACGCCCTCAATAGCTGTAAAGTGTTCTGAAACGCCTGATTCAACCGTACCACTTACATCAAGGTAATCTGTAATTTCACCATATGAAACTTCGCTCATTTCATAAGGTGTTGGTGGTTCCGGTTTAAAGGTTGAATAAAGCACATAAGAAACAAGAGCAATCATAAAAACAATGAATGCTATTATTGCAATTTTTACTTTAAGACTTTTTTTCTTGAAATTTTTAAGCAAAGAAATCACGCTTTCATAGTTTATTAAATTATATTTTACACCAAAATCCAGAAATTTCCAATATTTGTTTGTAAATAAATTGTAAATTTAATCTATTTTTTTCATATATTTATGTAAAAATAAGAATTTAGGTGATTAAATGATAAAAAAAATAACAGCACTTATCTGCATTTTACTCTGTTTGTGTGGTTGCTCACAAGAAGAAAAATTCGGGTTAGAACAATTCGTAACACGAATAAATGAGAATTATAACACTACATACAAAACTTCTGATTTTATTTTAGGCACAGATAAAAATGATTGTAAATATCTTTTTTGCGATAATGAAGAAGGGCTTCTTACTCTGTCACTTGACAATAACAATGATATTATAGGCGTAAGTCTATTAATTAATGAAAGTATAGACACAAATGACGGAATAAATACATTTTGTAATATTTGCTGTATTTTCAAAAGTAGTGACATTGAAAAGGAGAAACAAATATTTGATGATTGCAACATTAATGCTGATACAATAAAATATGCCGACAGTAACATGGTAATTACCGTCGGCAAATATAAATATACAGTTATTTGTAACCAATATTCGATTACATTCTTTTGTGACCGAGTTTAAAAATCATTTATTAAATAGCCACTGAGAATTATTCGCGATGCCATTTAACGCCTTGAGGTGTGTCTTCAAGAACAATACCCTGAGCTTTAAGCTCATCACGGATTCTGTCTGCTTCTGCCCAGTTTCTGTCTTTACGAGCCTGAGTACGAGCTTCAATGAGTTTTTCAATTTCATCGTCAAGACTTTCTGTTTTTCTATTATAAACAAGACCCAATACACCTGTAAGTTCATCAAAAAGAGTTGTTGCAATTTCTACAAGTTCTTTTGATGGTGCATCTGTAATAACTGTTGTGTTAATATCTTTAACAAGTTCAAAGATTGCTGTAATAGCGTCTGCTGTATTAAGGTCATCATCCATAGCAGCAATAAACTGGTCTTTACGAGAATTAAGTTTAGCTTTGATTTCATCTGCGTTTGAAAGAGCTTCATCTGTTGCATTCTTTAATGCAAAATCAAGGCTTTCACGACAGTTGTAAAGACGAACAAGAGATGCCTTGCACTGTTCAATAATATCAACACTATAGTTGATTGGACTTCTGTAATGAGAAGAAATAAGGAAGTAACGGATTGGCTCATAACCATACTCATTAGCAACATCACGAACTGTAAAGAAGTTGTTGAGTGATTTTGACATTTTAACGTTATCAACGCTGATAAATCCGTTATGCATCCAATAATTTGCAAAAGGAACACCGTTGCAGCATTCACTCTGTGCAATTTCATTTTCGTGGTGTGGGAAAACAAGGTCCTGACCACCACAGTGAATATCAATAGTTTCACCAAGATATCTTCTTACCATAGCTGAACATTCAATATGCCAACCTGGTCTGCCCTGACCCCAAGGTGACTCCCAATATGGTTCGCCTGGTTTTGCACTCTTCCAGAGAGCAAAGTCCATAGGCTCGTGTTTAACTTCTTCAACGTTTATACGAGCGCCTGCTTCAAGGTCTTCGAGAGGTTGATGTGAAAGTTTACCATATTCATTGAACTTTTTAGGGCTGAAGTAAACATCACCATTATCTACTGCATAAGCATAACCTTTTTCAATAAGAGTGCTTACAATATCAATAATTTCGTCAATATTTTCAGTTGCTTTTGGGTGTACTGTTGCTTCGCGTACATTCATACCCTTTGCATCTGTCCAGAATTCTTCAATATACTTTTCAGAAACTGTTTTGTAATCTGTTCCTTCTTCATTTGCACGACGGATAATTTTGTCGTCAATATCAGTAAAGTTCTGAACAAAATTCACCTTATAACCACGATATTCCATATATCTTCTGAATGTGTCAAACACGCAAAGTGGACGAGCATTACCAATATGGATAAAGTTATAAACTGTAGGACCACAAGCATAAACCTTTAACTCGTTTGGAACGATTGTTTTAAGTTCTTCTTTTCTTCTTGTGAGAGTGTTAAAAATTTTCATATTACTCACCTTTCTCTTCTTTATATTTTGCTAATTCTTTTTCAAGTTTATCAATTTTTGCATTAAGTCTGCAGAATTCCTGTGAAACTGGGTCAGGAATATGCACTTGGTCAAGGTTATCAATTCGTTTACCATTTCGCTTGATAACACGAGCTGGGACACCAACTGCAGTTGAATTTTCAGGAATTTCATCAAGCACAACTGCACCTGATGCGATATTTGAATTGTCTCCTACCTTGAATGGGCCTAAAACTTTAGCACCTGAGCCAATCATAACACCATTGCCTATTGTTGGGTGACGCTTGCCTGTATCTTTACCTGTGCCGCCAAGGGTTACACCTTGGTAAATTGTAACATCATCACCAATTTCTGTGGTTTCACCAATAACTACGCCTGTTCCGTGGTCAATGAAAAAACGTCGGCCAATTGTAGCGCCTGGATGAATTTCAATATTTGTTTTTCTTGCTGAGTGCTGAGAAATAGCACGAGCAAAAAATTTCATATTATGACGATAAAACCAATTTGCAATTCTGTGTGACCTTATAGCCTTTAATCCCGGATACAAGAACAAGATTTCTAAAAAACTTGTGGCTGCAGGGTCACGTTCTTTGACGGTTTGCATATCTTCTAATAATCTGTCAAACAACATTATTCCTCCAAAAATAAAAAAGCCTTCGAATGCACAAATGCAAACGAAGGCGAATAGTCGCGGTTCCACTTCGATTTATAACTCGAGAAGTTTTTAACGTAACAACACGGGTATGTATTTCCCCATACCGACTCACGAATGCACTTCACAAAAGTTTTTTAATATGGGCTTTCAGCCGGTGACCCATAATCTCTGATAAAAAAGTTTCTGCTACTCTTTTCGGTCATAGTCTTTCAAAAACATTATATGTATTTTAACACATAAATTCACAAAATGCAATCACTTTGTGAAATCAATTATCTTTTTACTGTCATTTAAGTAAATAATACCTGAAATAACCGTTAAAATTGCAGTAATCCAAAGAAGTCCATTTGAAATAATGCTTAAATCAGGTAATTTATTGAACAATACTTCATTTGTATTTGCAAGAAATTCCCAGACTTCACCTAAAAGCATAATAAGAATAGTAAATATCATCTGACTTACAGTTTTGATTTTACCCCATATATTTGCAGGGATTACCACGCCACTTGTGGCTGCAATCATTCTGACAGATGCAATTGCAAATTCACGGGTAAGTACAAGCATTACAATCCAGATATTGCAAAGTCCCATACCCATAAATGCAAGAAGTGCTGCGGTTGTAAGAATTTTATCAGCAATAGGGTCTAAAAATTTGCCAAAATTTGTAATTTGGTTGTTTTTTCTTGCAAGATGACCATCAACAGCGTCAGTAATAGATGCTATTGAGAAAATAATGCACGCAATAAAAAAATTGTGAGGAAGCGTATCCATAAGTATAACTGCAAGAAAAACTGGTGTAATTACAATTCTTGCAATTGTAAGCAAATTGGGTACATTTATTTTCATATAACTTCTCCCGTTAATTCACCATCAACAACATTGATAACTTCAACTTCTACAATGTCACCATCATCTAACTCATAACCACAAGTAAAGCTGATTTGAGTGTCGATTTCAGGAGCATCCATAGTTATTCTACCAAAATATGAGTCAGAATATGAATCATAACCCTCAACAATTGTAGAAAGTGTTTTGCCAATAAGTGAATCATTGATTTCGTCAAGAATTATATTCTGACGCTCGTTGATAATATCTGCTCTACTTTGACGAATTTCAAAATCCATCATTCCATCAAGTCTTGAAGCAGGAGTCCCCTCTTCTTCAGAATAGGCAAAGCAACCCATTCTTTCAAATCGCATTTCTTCAATAAATTCGCAAAGTTCGTTGAACTCTTCTTCTGTTTCACCCGGAAAACCTGCAATAAAAGTTGTTCGGATTGTAACATCTTTTATTTGCTCACGGATTTTGTTCATAAGAGCAGTAAGAGTTTCACGGTCACCATGACGATTCATTCTTTTAAGCACATTTTTGCTACAATGTTGCAAAGGAATGTCCATATATTTTACAATTTTTTCGTTAGTTGCAATTTCGTTGATAAGAGCGTCATCAATTCTTTCGGGGTAAAGATAGAGAAGTCTAATCCATTCAATACCATTAACACCTGACAACGCTTTAAGAAGTGGTACAAGGGCATTTTTACCGTATAAATCTTCACCATAGCGTGTTGTGTCTTGTGCTACCACCACCAACTCTTTTACGCCCTCGCTTGCAAGCTTTTGAGCTTCTGCTATAACGCTTTCACTTGGTCGGCTACGGAAAGGACCACGAATAGATGGAATTGCACAATAAGTACAATGATTTGAACAACCCTCAGCAATTTTAAGATATGCAGAATATGGTGGTGTTGTGAGAATACGGTCACCCTCAATTTTAAGGTTAGTTTTTTCTGGGTATTCCTCTACCTTTTCACCATTTATAATTCTATCACAGATTTCGCATATATCTTCATTAGCGCCGATACCAATTACAGCATCAGTTTCTGGGATTTCTTTGAAAATTTCACTTTGATAACGTTCAGCAAGACAACCTGTTACGAGAATTTTAAGATTTTCGCAATCTTCTTTATATGATACCATATCAAGAATATTTTCTATAGATTCACGCTTTGCATCTTCAATAAAGCCGCATGTGTTTACAATTACCACATCAGCATCATAAGGGTCAGTTACAATTTCAAACCCATTATTTTGAAGTTTTGCAAGCATAATTTCGGCATCTACCTGATTTTTAGGGCAACCCAAAGAAATCATACCAATTTTTTTAGTCATAATATTCGTCCTCGTCAAAATCTGAAATAGAATTTAAGGCAGTTTTTATATCTGAATATGAATAGCCAAGTCGCATTAATGCATCAACTGTTCTTTTTTTGCCTTTTTCGTCGTTAATTTTATTAATATATTTTTTCTTAACTAGTATTATAATACGAGGTACTGGGTCGTTGTCAAGTAAATCCACAGTATTTTCTATAACATCACGACTCATACCACGAAATGAAAGTTCTTGTTTAATTCGTTTTATACTATAATTTTTTCGTTCAAGTAAATCATTTGCAAGTATTCTGGCATATTCTTCATCATTTAAAAGACCTAATTCTAAAAGTCTTTCACAAGCTTTTTCGGCATATTCTTTTTCATGACCTTTTTCGCAAAGTTTTTTTACAAGTTCTTTTGTGCCAAAAGGACGGCGTGAGAGTAAATCAAGAGATTTGTTATAAGCACGACGAAAACTGACCGCGTTTAATAACTCGGTCAGTTCTTCTTCATTAATTTCTTTATAATTTCTGAATTTTTCTGAATACCAATAATCACTATCTACTGTTGCACGATATTCTTCATCTATGTAGATATGGATTTTTTTAGCATTACCTTCTTTAATGGTTAATTTCATTATTCATCGTCATCAACAGCAATATCAAGAGTTGCTCTTGCAGCTGCTTTTGTTGTTGGGATTTTAATTACTTCAGGTTGTGAAATTGGAGCAGTTGTGCCTTTTTTAGAATCAAGTGCTTCTTTCATTTTTGCACGGATTTGTTCTTCAATTTCATTTGCAAGTTCAGTTTCTTGTTTGAAGAGAAGTTTTACATTTTCTCTACCCTGACCAAGACGCTGTTCACCATAATAGAACCAAGCACCGCTCTTTTTAAGAATGTCAAATTTAACACCAAGGTCAACGATTTCACCAATTTTTGAAATACCTTCACCATACATAATGTCAAACTCTGCTTCTTTGAATGGAGGAGCAACTTTATTCTTAACAATCTTTGCACGAGTACGTGAGCCGATAAACTCATTACCCTGACCTTTAAGCTGTTCAATACGACGAACATCAATTCGCATTGTTGTGTAGAATTTAAGTGCACGGCCACCTGTTGTAACTTCAGGGTTACCATAAACTACGCCAACCTTTTCACGAAGCTGGTTAATAAAGATAACAATTGTATTTG
The DNA here is from genome assembly GCA_045613585.1 of Candidatus Fimenecus sp. Lineage (GTDB taxonomy): Bacteria > Bacillota > Clostridia > Oscillospirales > Acutalibacteraceae > Fimenecus. The sequence goes on from JAZLBG010000074.1 coordinate 24,417, forward strand.
ACTTGTTGATAACACTTGTAAGTTTGCGAAGTGCCTGTGACATAAGACGAGCATGAAGACCCACATGGCTATCACCCATATCACCTTCAATTTCAGCACGAGGAACAAGTGCTGCAACTGGGTCAACAACGATTACATCAAGAGCACCTGAACGAGCAAGAGCTTCAGTAATTTCAAGAGCTTGTTCACCATTATCTGGCTGTGAAACGAGAAGTGAGTTAATGTCAACACCAAGTGCTTCAGCATATTCAGGGTCAAGAGCGTGTTCAGCATCAATAAAAGCTGCCTCGCCACCAAGTTTTTGAGCCTCTGCCACTACCTGTAAAGCAAGAGTTGTTTTACCTGAAGATTCAGGTCCATAAATTTCAACAATTCTGCCTTTTGGAAGTCCGCCAATACCAGTAGCGTTATCAAGAGAAATTGAACCTGTTGAAATTGCCTCAACATTCAATGAACTATTTTCACCAAGACGCATTACTGCACCTTTACCATAATTTTTTTCAATCTGTAATAATGCGGTTTCTAAAGCTTTTGATTTATCAGCCATTTTATATACCTCGCTATCGCACAAATGTTCGTTTGAGTGTATTATATATTATTTATTTATAAAATGCAAGTACTTTTTACTAAAATTAGTAAAAATATTTTTACAAAAACACTTGCAATTTGCGAAAGTAACTGTTATAATATCTCTCGTTGTAATTTGATTATTAAACCCCGTTTATTTAAGGAGGTGCCTTTAAAATGGCAAAATGCGAATATTGTGGTAAAGACGTTGCTTTCGGCATCAAGGTTTCTCACTCACACAGACGTTCAAACAGAACTTGGAAACCAAACGTAAAAAGAGTTAAAGCAGTTGTAAACGGCTCTCCTAAGAGAGTATATGCTTGCACTCGTTGCCTTCGCTCAGGTAAGGTTGAAAGAGCAGTTTAATTCAAAGCAAAATACGAAAATTAACGCACATCGTTTGATGTGCGTTTTTTCTTTGTATAAATTTTAATTTCGCGTTGTAAGGGAAATCTGAATTGCCTTAAAGAGTGACATATCGCTTTCATATGAAACATCACAAGAATAGTGCCACACCATTACTCCACCAAGACCATAATCATTTGCAAAGGCGGTTTTATCTTTTATCATTTGCACACCATTAAAACTTATTACACAATCAATTCCACTGTTAACTCTATTCTTGAATTGGTTGTTTTCTATGCTATCAACAAGTTGTGCATATGATGGCCAAGTTTCATCACCACCATGAGTTCTACCATAAAAAGGTAGCCCCAAATCACACTTTGAAAGGTCATATCCTTTTTTCTTGAATTCAATAATTGAAAGTGCACCGCCTTTTGTACCAAAATCCGAATGCTGATTGTATCCGTTTTCATCATAAGCCATTATTTCAACTCGGTCAAGTGCTTTAATGGCAGATTTTGAAAGTAAGCAATTCCAATGAGAAAGCGCCGCACCAAGAATATAATCCCCCATCATTTCATCAAGTTTGACTATAAACTTAGAGAAGTCTCTACGGCTTTTTGCCTTATATGGATATTCATAATCGAAATAAAAACCATCAAAATCATAAGCATCCAATAAACTCATAATATTCGTTGCTAATTCATCACCATAAGTGATAAAAGCCTGGCTGTGCAGTTTTTCTTTAGAATCTGTGTCTGCACCATCGGGACCCAAAGCATTACAATGAACTTTTATATCAGGATTAACTGATTTAACATCCGTTATTATATTTTTAAGTATTACATCACCACTGACCGTTTCACCATTGATTTCACTATCTTGCAAATAAATTTCGCCATTTTCATCAAAACGTACTATACCAAAAAGAATAACATCTGTAATCGTTTGCAATTTCTCTTTTTCAGTTATTCCGTTTGCATAATATGTAGGGCATACAATATATGAAGTTATACGAAAATCATCATTTTTGTTACCATTCACATTGAGCACGTCAATACCCGCTATATCAAACTGATTTTCATTTGATGATTCTATGCATATTTTTAGTGAATCTGAAGTATGCTCACCAATTTCACAATAACGAAAATCACCAATACTATCTTGTTCATAAACTGTTTGATATTCTCCATTTTCATCCTTAACGGAAATAGAAAACCTATTGACCTGTTGATTATCATTTTCAAGTATTACAGTATCAAAAGTTCTTTCTTCTGGAAAATGAATTTCAATATCAGCTCCACCCTCTAAGGGTATTACGCCTTTTAATTTTCCAATTATTTCAGCATCATCCATAATACTAAAATTATTAAAATCTTCCGTTTTTACAATTTGAGAGCAAGAAACAAACGAAAACATAATAACTAATGCAATAATTATTGACAATGATTTTTTTAATGGGATTTTCATATTTTTACGCCTGCCTTTTTAGTTCAAAATATTATATTTTTCTGTAATTATACCTTGTTTTCAATTTAATGATACAATTTTAGCATATAGCTGTCAATAAATCTTACAAAAATAAAATAATAGTTATAAAAAAACGGCGCAAGTTTTTACACTTACGCCGTTATTATATTTATTTTGCGTTCTGTATTTATTAATACATTCCGCCACCTGCCTGAGCCATTGCTGCAGCAGCTGCTGCCTCAGCCTGTGGGTCAGGAATATCTGCTACGAGTGACTCTGTTGTGAGCACCATTGCTGCAACTGAAGATGCATTTTGAAGTGCTGAACGAGTTACCTTTGCAGGGTCAAGAATACCTGCTTCAAACATATCAACATATTCGCTTGTTGCGAAGTTGAAACCGTAACCAACTTTATTTGAGTTAACTATTTCATTTACGATAACTGAGCCTTCAAGACCTGCGTTTGCTGCAATCTGACGAACTGGCTCTTCAATTGCTTTAAGAACAATCTTAACACCTGTTTTGTAGTCTGCATCATCTGTATCAAGAAGTGCTGATGCTGCTTTGATAGCGCCAAGAAGAGCTACGCCACCACCTGCAACTGTTCCTTCTTCAACAGCTGCCTTTGTAGCTGCAAGAGCGTCTTCAATACGAAGTTTCTTTTCTTTCATTTCTGTTTCAGTTGCTGCACCTACACGAATAACTGCAACACCACCTGCAAGCTTTGCAAGGCGTTCCTGAAGTTTTTCACGGTCAAAATCTGATGTTGTTTCTGCAATCTGTGATTTAATCTGGTTAATTCTGCCCTTGATTGCGTCTGCATCACCTGCACCATCAACGATAATTGTATTTTCTTTAGAAATCTTAACCTGCTTTGCACGGCCAAGTTGTGGAAGCTGACTATCTTTAAGTTCAAGACCTAAATCACATGTAATTACCTGACCACCTGTAAGAATTGCGATATCTTGAAGCATTTCTTTTCTTCTGTCGCCAAAGCCTGGAGCTTTAACTGCAACACAAGTGAATGTGCCACGAAGTTTATTAACAAGGAGAGTTGAAAGAGCTTCGCCTTCAACATCTTCTGCTACGATAACAAGTTTTTTGCCTGACTGAACAATCTGTTCAAGAATTGGAAGAAGTTCTTGAATGTTACCGATTTTCTTATCTGTAATAAGAATAAGAGCGTCATCGATTACTGCTTCCATTTTATCTGTATCAGTTACCATATATGGTGAAATGTAACCACGGTCAAACTGCATACCCTCAACTACATCACTATATGTTTCACTTGTTTTTGATTCTTCAATTGTGATAACACCATCTGATGTAACTTTTGCCATAGCGTCAGCAATAAGGTTACCAACATATTCGTCAGCTGCTGAAACTGTTGCAACACGAGCAATATCTTCTGTTGATTCAACTGGTTTTGCATTTTTAAGTACTTCTGCAACTACTGCATCAACTGCTGCTTTCATACCCTTTTTAACTACCATTGGGTTAGCACCTGCTGCAACGTTTTTCATACCTTCACGTACAAGAGCCTGAGCAAGAAGAGTAGCAGTTGTTGTACCGTCACCTGCAACATCATTTGTTTTTGTTGCAACTTCTTTAACAAGCTGAGCACCCATATTTTCAAATGCATCTTCAAGTTCAACTTCTTTTGCGATTGTAACACCATCATTTGTGATAAGTGGTGCACCATATTTTCTGTCAAGAACTACATTTCTGCCTTTTGGACCAAGTGTAATTTTAACTGTATTGCTTAATTTATCAATACCTGTTTGAAGAGCCTTTCTAGCTTCTTCACCATAAATAATCTGTTTAGCCATTATAATATGCCCTCCTACTCAATTATTCTACAATAGCAAGAATTTCCGACTGACGAACAATTGTATATTCTGTGTTGTCCATCTTAACTTCTGTGCCTGAATATTTGCCGATAATTACCTTATCGCCAACTTTTACATACATTTCTACTTCGTGACCATCAATAAGTCCGCCTGGGCCTACTGCTACAACTTCTGCTACCTGTGGTTTTTCCTGAGCAGCAGCTGCGAGCACGATACCGCTTTTTGTTGTTTCTTCCATTTCGCATGATTTGAGTACAACTCTGTCTGCAAGTGGTTTAATAGTCATTTTATATTACCTCCTGAAAGATTAATAATTACTGATTTTTAGCACTCTCAAGGTCTGAGTGCTAATTTATATTTTAGCCAAATTTTGTTAAATCGTCAAGTGTTTTATGTAAAATTAATATTTTTTTCATAATTTCAACCCCTCAGTCTGCTTACGCAGACAGCTCCCCTTTCAGGGGAGCCAAGATTTATCTGCATTATATTAAACCGAAACTAACTGTTAAGGCTTTATTGATTTTATTCATATCTGTTGTTGTGAGATTGCCCATTCGCTCTTTAAGGCGTTGTTTATCTAAAGTTCTTACTTGTTCAAGCAATACAACAGAATCTTTGCTTAATCCACAAGCATTTCCATTTACACTTATATGAGTTGGTAATCGTGATTTATCTTGTTGACTTGTAATGGCAGGAGCAATAACCGTTGGACTGTATTTATTGCCCACATCGTTCTGCACAATAAGTACTGGTCTTACTCCGCCTTGTTCAGAGCCTACCACTGGACTTAAATCAGCGTAATATATGTCCCCTCGTTTGACATTCATTTTTCGTATCACTCCTTTGATTTTATTTTTACCTTTTTAATGCATAATTAAACATTAATTTTAAGGAGTAATACATTTTATGAATTAACCACTCTGTTTGTCCCTATATTCAAAATTTTCAAAGAACATCAAATCGTTTCCATCAACATTCAGTTTTATAAATTTTCTTGTTTCTTTTTCTACATACAACTTGCATATATGACCATCTGCATCACACGAAAAAACAAGCATATCTGTTTGCGAATCTTTTTCAGGTATTGTCCCCTGAACAGAATTAATACAAGTTTCCAGAGTTCTGCAAATCATATTGAATGGTAACTTTTCACCAGTAAAAGAGAAAGACAGTTTATTCATATTTACAGTATATTCACCATTACTACATAGTATTTGCATATCTTTTACTGTTTCTGGTGAATTAAATGTAAAATTCAGATATTGATACGGCACATACTCTACATTTGCAGAAATCTGCACATTATTCAAATCAGATTTTATTACAGTATTAAAGCCACTGATTTCCAGTGGCTCTTTTTTAACTTCCTTTATTTTTTCAACACTACAACCACCAAATATAAGCACGCACAAGAAAACACAAAGGATTTTTTTCATAATAAAAATCTACCTATTCAAAAATTTTGAGTATTGAAGAGAGTTCACTTAACATTAAAGATGGTGTATTGCCCATCATTGAATACTTTTCTGTTACTTTATCTCCTACCATACCATGAACATTTACACCTGCGACAGCGCTTGTGAATGGGTCAATGCCTTGTGCAATAAAAGAAGCTATTATACCACCAAGCACATCACCACTACCGCCTGTAGCCATTCCCGGATTACCTGTTGAGTTTACATACATATCTTCATAATCAGTACTACCCACAAGTGTAGATGCGCCTTTAAGCACAAGCACTGATTTATGTGCTTTTGTAAAAGAACTTACAACGGCACCACGATTTTTTTGAATTTCTTCTACAGTAACCCCTGCAATCCGCGACATTTCTTTTGGATGCGGTGTAAGAATTACAGGCACTTTTGCACTGTCTATTATATCTATGTTATTTTGAAGGCAATTTATACCATCAGCATCAAGAATTATTGGTACTTCTGAATTTTTAATTACAAATTCAGTAACAGCTTTTGTATCTTCATCATTACCCATTCCACAGCCCAAAAGTACACAAGAGCATTTTTTAAGTTCTTTTTCAAGGCGTTTTATTGCATTTTGTGAAATTCTGCCTTTTTTATTACTTTCAAGAGGAATTAAAATCTGTTCATAGGTTTTTGGTGCAATTGCATTATAAGCTACCGACGGAAATGCAACTTTAACGAGTCCCGCGCCACTATTTACAGCACCCTGCGATGTAAAATACACTGCATTTGGCATTTCATAGCTACCACCAATTACAAGCACAGTACCGAATGTGCCTTTATGACTATCTGTATCACGCTTTTTAAAGTGGGATTTTAGCTCATCTATATTCATTGTAAAAAGAGAGGATTTTATTTGAGTAAAACATTTTTCAGGTATTCCTAAAGGCGCAACAACAATTTTACCACATCTCTCAACAGAGGGTTTCAAAACGTGAACGGGTTTTAATACTAATACTGCAATAGTCATATCAGCAAAAACTGAATTTTCTGACACATTACCACTATCACCCTCAAGTCCACTTGGCACATCAATACTGATAACTGTTGCAGAAGAAGCATTAATCTTATTAACTAACGAAGTGATTGCTGTATCTAACTCACCCTTAAATCCTACTCCAAAAATGCAATCAACTATAATTTGGGCGTCTTCAAAATACTTATCAGAAGTATCGTTATTATAATAAACAATATTTATGCCCATTGCACGAATTCGAGAAAGCATTTCAGATGATTCTTCGTCAGTAGGCAAGCCCATTGCCATGATCACATTTACTTTATAACCATTTTCAAAAAGCTTTCGTGCTATTACAAAACCATCTCCACCATTTTTACCTTTACCACAAACTATAAGCACATTACGCTTGTTTGTATTTTCAAAAGTTTTACGAATTATTCTTGCACAATATGACCCTGCATTCTCCATTAGTTGAAGATATGAAATTCCAGTTTCGTTGGCAATCGCCTCAAGTTTTCGTGTGTTTTCAACCGTAAGTACGCGCATTTATTTCACTCCACAAATATGATAATACTATAATATCACATAATATTAAAAAAAGGAATCATTAGTTACATATAAAAAGGAGAGTTTTTCAACTCTCCTTTAAAGCTTTAAATATTTATTTCAATTAGAGTACGTAGATAGTTACGCCACGATTACCCCACTGGCGACACTGACCAACGCTGTTCATATAAAGGTCAACTGTAAAATAACCATTTTTTGCAAATCCGCCAGTATCTTCTGCAACTGCATAGCCATAAACTACACCATCATTTGATACAATCCACATTTCTGTGCCATATGGAATCTGCTTTGGATTAACTGCTACACGACCAGGCATAACTGGTTTACCTGTTGCAGTTCTTCCACCAGGTATACAGTATGCTGCTGCACGACCTGTAATCTTATACTTGTAATTGGTTGGAATATTATTCGCACCAATTGTATATTTTGATGGCATAACAAGTTGTGAAATAGGTTTAGCATTTTTCTCTATTTTTGAGTTACCTAAACCTGAAGACTGTGTAAGTGTTCCCACCGTTGTAATTTCTGTTACAGGTTGCTTTGTAACTTTTTCGCTTACAGTTTCAGAAGACTGAACTTCACCATTTACAACTTTATCTTTATAAACAACTGTTTTTGTACCATTAACACCTTGTTGTGTTACTTTTTTTGTTCCTTTAGCCATTGCTGAAGAATAGTTTGTTTTTGTTGAGAACTTAACTGTTTCTTCTGCTTCACGTGTTACATATTCAACACGAATAACATCAATAACCATTTCGTTTGAAAGTTCAGTATCAACACTTGGAACAACTTCATCATCTTCATCAAGAACTACGCCTTGTTCACTGAGTACTTCGCCCACTGTTTTTGCAGTAGATTTTACAAACTTCTTTTCATTGTCAACGTTGATTGTAAGGTCATAAGAATTGAGAATTCTTACCTCTAAATTGTTTGTCACAACAGCATTTACATTAACACTTGAAATAAGTTCATCAGAAAGCACTACGCCCTGTTGTTCAATAAGTTCTGCTACTGTTCCTGTGAATACGATATTTTCTTTTGTGCCGTCAGCATGCACAAATGCAACATTACTTGCACGGCAAATTGTTATTCTGCTGTCTTCACCTGCTGTAAAGTCTTTTAAAATAAGTTTATCACTTTCAGCAAGCTCCATATCAGCTTCGGCAACTACTGAATAGGCATCTTTTGAAGAAGTTTCTACTCGTGTTACCTGTGAGCCATCATATATATCTACTATATAAGTCTCACTTGTGGCAGCAAATGCAGTACCAGCACAAAGAATAGCAATTGCTAAAATAAGTGCTATTACTCGCACAACATTACGGCGAGATGCTTTTGCATACCCTTTTATTTTATTTATCATCATTCTGCTCCTTTAATAAGCTGTGTCAACCTTTGCAACTTTGCAAAGTGCTCACCCCAACATAACCTTGAAAGGCACATTTAAGGCTCACTTAACGCACAACCGTTATTCTCGCTTTGTGACCTTGCACATTATATTCAACAGTCAAGAAAAAGTCAAATTTTTTTAAATTTATTTTTTGTATAATTTTCACAAAAAATCAAGTCAATTTTTGACTTAATCCGCAGTTAACCCCCTCGAAACAACAATATATTGTGGTTTTATTGATTTTTCTTATGTGGTTTTTTGTAAGATTAATAAAAAATCATTAAATTATTACAAAACGGTTACAAAACCAATCCCTTTTTGTCCATATTTTATGCACATTTTTTGGTAATTATTCCTATGATTTGTATACTATTATATATAGTAAAATTTAAAGTGGATTTATTTGATAAATTTGAGTTTGTCGAACAGAATGCAAAGTGCAAAATGCAAAGCGCAAAATTTCGGAACTGCGTTGCTATTATCCCCCCTCAGTCGCTTCGCGACAGCTCCCCCTCAAGGGTGGAGCCCAATCTAGCCTTCCCCCACCGAGGTGAAGGTGGCACGAGCAAAGCGAGTGACGGAAGGGGGGGGGAGAGCCCGACAAACTCCAATTTGCATACACCATTAAAATATGTTATACTTATTATATAGTAGTCATATGGAGGCAAAAATGAAGAAACTTGATATAAATAAAATGAAAAATGAGGCTGTTGAGGAATTAAAGGGATTAAAAATAAAAAACTTTCTTTTATTATTGGTTGCGGGTATTATCAATTCAATTGGTGTTACAATGTTTTTAGCTCCTGTTAATCTTTATGACAGTGGTATTTCTGGCACATCAATGCTTTTATGGCAAATTACACCTGAAGAATTTACTCTTTCATTCTTTCTTGTAATAATTAATATTCCCCTTTTCCTATTCGGGCTTAAAAAACAAGGTTTACAATTCACTATATACTCCGTATGGGCAGTGCTTATATATTCACTTTCATCTTTTGTAATTACTGATATTCTTCCTGTTGATGTTGTTACATCATCACCTTTTGCGGGGCAAGATTTAGTACTTTGCGCAATTTTTGGTGGTCTTATTTCAGGTGTTGGCAGTGGTCTTACAATCCGTTATGGTGGTGCTATTGATGGCATTGAGGTTATGGCGGTTATATTCTCGAAGAAACTCAATATGACCGTTGGCACATTTGTAATGATTTACAATGTAATTCTTTATATTATAATAGGTATAGTTTTTAAAAGTTGGGAGTTACCACTTTACTCAATTATAACCTATGCGGTGGGAATTAAGTCTGTTGACTTTATTGTTGAAGGTCTTGATAAGGCGAAATCTGTTATGATTATTACTGAAATGGAAGATGAGATTTGCGAAGCACTTAGTCGCAACTTTGGTTATGGTGTTACACAAATTCACGCTACTGGTTATTATTCAGGGAAATCACGCTCAGTAGTATATTTTGTTGTAAACAGATTTCAGATTGCAAAACTTAAAAACATTGTATCAACCATTGACCCGTCAGCGTTTATTACAATTTCAGAAACATCTGACGTGTTGGGTAGTAGTTTGAAAGGGAAAAATTAATATATAATGGTATAGAAAAACGGAGTCAGTTGACTCCGTTTTTGTTTTATAAATTGGGATTTGTTTAACTGTTTTATATGTATTTCTCGGCTCCACTTGTCAGGGCGCGGGCATCCGGTGGATGCCGAATTAGCGCTGTCTGAGCCGGCAGGCGAGTAAGGGAGCTGTCTGCGTAGCAGACTGAGAGGTAGTTAAAAACCTATCTCTCCCTCCACCGCAAGCGGTCCCCCTCCCTCGTCAGAGGGAGGCTAAATAACACTGTTTATTCAATTAGACAAATTTAAATTTATCATACTAATAAAAAACAACACCCATCGTAACGATGAGTGTTGAAAAATACATATAGTCTTTTATCTCTTTGAGAACTGTCGGAGCGTCAAGAAAACAGTCTGGTGGACTGTTTTTAGCGAAGAGCACCGAGTGCTATGCCGAGGTGCCCGAAGGCCGAAAAGGGATGAAAGTTTTTTCCTTAATAAAATGTTATACTTAATAAAAAAACAATGCCCACCAAAACTGGTGAGCATTGATAATTGATAAAAAACTTTTATCTCTTTGAGAACTGAGGTGCACGACGAGCACCTTTGAGACCGTATTTCTTTCTTTCCTTCATTCTTGGGTCTCTTGTTAAGAAACCTGCCTTTTTAAGAGCTGGACGAAGGTTTGCATCATACTCAAGAAGAGCACGTGAAAGACCGTGACGGATAGCACCAGCCTGACCTGTAACGCCACCACCGTTTACACGGCATACGATATCGAATTTATCAGCTGTTCCTGTAAGAGCAAGAGGCTGACGAACGATAAGTTTAAGTGTTTCA
>JAZLBG010000075.1:0-2059 GCA_045613585.1 Candidatus Fimenecus sp.
CTCTGCAAAGCAGAAGCACCGACCGAACCGGCAGGTGAGAATTAGGTGGCAACGCGTTAGCGTTGACGGAGGGAGAGATAGGCTTTAACAGGCGTTTTTGACTACCCCTCAGTCAACTTCGTTGACAGCTCCCCTGACAAGGGGAGCCGAGAAAACGCATATAAAACAGTTAGACAAACTCCAATTTTATATTATTCTTTTTCTTCAATTTCAAACAAATCTCGGAGTTCTTTGATGGCTTGGGTTTCGATACGGGAAACATAAGAACGTGAAATACCTAACTCTTTTGCAATTTCACGCTGTGTGTATGGTTTTGTGTCATACAAACCGTATCTCATTATGAGTATTGTCTTTTTTCGTTCGTCTTTTATATCTTCGATATACTGATATAATTTTTCTGTTTTCATTTTCAAATCAACATCATCAAAAACGTTTTTTTCATCATATATAATATCACTAAAAGTCAAGGGATTGCCCTCGCTATCAACATCAATTGGCTCGTTCATTGATACTTCATTCGCATTCTTTTTAAGAGTACGAAAATGCATAAAAATCTCGTTTTCAATACACCTTGAAGCATATGTTGCAAGACGTGTGCCTTTGGTGTAATCAAATGTATTTATGGCTTTAATAAGACCTATTGTGCCTATTGAAATTATGTCTTCTTGGTCTGAATAATTTGAATAATATTTTTTAATTATATGGGCTACTAATCGCATATTGTGATTGACTAATTTATTACGAGCGTTAATATCGCTATCATTATGAAATTTTATAAATTCTTCTTGCTCTTCTTTTGCACTCAAAGGCTTTGGAAATGAATTGGTTGAGGACAAATGAAGCATAAAATAAAGGATATTAGTTGACAAGCCTTGTAATAATGATAATAACATAAAAAACACCTCTGCAAAGTATATGCAAAGGTGTTTGTTTTTCGTGCAAGTCCGTAAAATATTTTATTGTTTAACCTAAAAGAAAATCCATTGCAAGCATTACGCAAAAACCAATAAGTAACGAATATGTTGCGCCTTTTTCAAAACCATGCGAATGGGTTTCAGGAATCATTTCATCACTTATTACATAAAGCATTGTACCGCCTGCAAAACTGAGTGCGAAAGGCAAAATTGCAACAGAAATGTTGACTACAAAATAACCGAGCATTGTACCAATTACTTCAACAAGTCCTGTAGAAAGAGCTATTATAAATGCTCGTGATTTCTTGACACCTGCATTGAGCATTGGCGAAATTATAACCATACCTTCAGGAATATTTTGAAGTGCAATACCACCTGCAACAGTTAAAGCATCTGTAATATTGCCAGTGCCAAAGCTTACGCCCGCTGCAATACCCTCTGGCAGATTATGAATTGCAATTGCCATTACAAAAAGCATCACACGATTTAAGTGTTTACTTTCAGTATGTGTTTCAGTATCAACACCTGTAATATGATGCATATGGGGTACGACTTTATCCATTAAACTTAAAAATACTGCACCACATAAAATACCTGCAATTACAACGAGAAGATTGCCTGCCCCCTCGCCAGACTCAATAGCAGGAATAATAAGACCTAAAACTGCGGCAGCAAGCATAATACCCGCTGCAAAGCTTAATGTAATATCATTAAATTTATGTGGAATTTTCTTTAGTGCAAAACCAATGAAACTACCTAATACAGTAGCCATCCCTACACCTAATGCTGTTATAATTACGAGTTGCATATAATCATCTCCTATATTTATATTACCAAAAAACTTGTGTTTGTGCAATAGAAAAGGTTCGAATCCTTTTCTACCAAATGAAAATAACAGTTTCAACCTTTAGGTTGAAACTGTTATTTTGGCTGGGGTGGCAGGATTCGAACCTACGAATGCAGCAGTCAAAGTGCTGTGTCTTACCGCTTGACGACACCCCAATATTTGGTTGTGGTTTATACTCAAAACTCCGTCAATTGTTTGACGGAGTCTTGAATTAGTGGGGTGGATAATCGGATTCGAACCGATGGTCTCCAGTGCCACAAACTGGCGCTTTAACCAACTAAGCTATACCCACCATATA
>JAZLBG010000076.1:0-42880 GCA_045613585.1 Candidatus Fimenecus sp.
ATTCTTTCTTTGCTTGTTATCGAAACTTCAAAATCGCTGAATTTTCTAATACAACAGGACAACTCATTAATCGTAAAATTTCTAGATTGTAATGTGTATACAATCATCTTGCACTACTGTATACAATCATACTCTTGACAAGAGTCCCGACCCTACAAGGCGCGTTTGTTAAAATAAATCAATTAAAGAATTCGACAAACTCCAATTTATCTAACCAATTCAAAATGTCATTCTGAGGAGCATCGCGACAAATAATCTCTTCCAAAGTGAACAATAATCTTAAATCACACTCAAATATAGTCAAAATAACCAAATCTCAATAACAAAATTTGTATGTTGTTACATTGAAAATATTGCAAAAAAGTGTTACTATGGTATTATGAAAAATTGGGAGTTGATTTTATGAAAAAATCAAGCAAAATTTTATTGTTAGTTATAACCATAATGTCAATTTTTATGGTTATGACAATATCAGCAAGTGCAGAAACTGTTTCTGGCTCATGTGGTAGTGGTACTACGTGGAGTTATGATACATCAACATACACTCTAACTATTGCAGGTGCTGGTGATATATATTCTTATTATCCTTATTATTCTAATCCTCCATGGGAAGAATATAAAAAATTCATTAAAAACATAATAATAGATGATAGTATAACATCAATTGGTGATTATGCATTCTGGTGTTGCGAAAGTTTAAAAAGCATAACAATCCCAGATAGTGTAACTTCAATTGGTTATAGTGTATTTGAAGATTGCGAAAGTTTACAAAGCGTAATAATCCCAGATGGCGTAAAATCAATTGGCGATAGAACATTTTCAGGTTGTACAAACTTAGATAGTATAACAATTCCGGATAGTGTAACTTCAATTGGTGATTATGCATTTGCTGATTGCACAAGTTTAGAAAAAACAACAATCCCAGATGGCGTAATATCAATTGGTGAGAGTGCATTTAATGGTTGCACAAGTTTATTAAACATCAAAATTGAAAGTTGTATAGTGTCAATTGATGATGCCACGTTTTTTGGATGCAAAAGTTTACAAAGTGTAACGATTCCGGACAGTGTAACATCGATTGGCGTCAGTGCTTTTTCGGGCTGTGAAAGTTTGGAAAGCATTATAATTCCACATAGTGTAATATCAATTGAAGATTCTGCATTTAGTGATTGCTTAAGTTTACAAAGCATTGTAATTCCAGATAGTATTACATCAATTGGTGCAGGTGTGTTTTTTGGGTGCAGTAGTTTGGAAAGTATAACAATTCCTGATAGTGTAATATCAATTGGTTATACAGCGTTTTATAATACTGCATATTATAATAATGAATTTAATTGGGAAAATGACGTTTTATATATAGGGAATCATTTAATTAAGGCAAAATATGAATTATCAGGCAATTATATAATAAAGCCAGGAACAATATTAATTGCTGATGTAGCATTTTCTTATTGCGAAAATTTGCAAAGTTTATCTATTCCAGATAGTGTAACATCAATTGGTGTAGACGCATTTGCTTATTGTTATAGTTTGAATACTATTAAAGGTTATAAAAGTTCATACGCTGAAGCTTATGCAAAAGAAAATGATTATAATTTTGTTGCATTAACTAAAATCCCTGACAATTACACTGGCCTTTACAAAGCAGATGGCACATGGCGTTATGTTAAGAATGGCGAGCTTGATAACACCTTCAACGGTCTTGTTAAATACAATGGCAAATGGTATCACGTGAAGAATGGTGTTAAAACAACATATACAGGTCTTGTGAAACACACAGATGGCAAATATTACTATGTGAAGAGTGGTGTAAAAACATCATTCAATGGCCTTGTTAAATACAATGGCAAATGGTACTATGTAAAATCAGGTGTAGTAAATACAAGTTATACAGGTCTTGTAAAACATACAGATGGTAAATACTATTATGTGAAGAGCGGTGTTAAGACATCATTCAATGGTCTTGTTAAATACAACGGCAAGTGGTATTACGTGAAATCTTGCGTAGTAAATACAAGCTACACAGGTCTTGTAAAACATACTGACGGCAAATACTACTATGTAAAGAAAGGTGTTAAAACATCATACACAGGCACAGTAACCTACAACGGCAAAAAATATAAGGTTAAAAATGGCGTAAAAGTTTGATTAATAGAAAAATATTCTAACAATTATTCCAGCTAAAATAAAACTAGTTAAATCGGCACACAGTGAGCAAATTGCTGTGTGTCGAATTTTTTTAATGCCTATTGCACCATAATATACTGTAATTGCGTAAAATGTAGTTTCTGTTGAACCCATCATAACTGACGCAATTCTCCCGATATATGAATCAGGTCCATATTCGCTTATAATTGACTCATAAACGCTTAACGACCCTCCGCCGGAAATTGGTGACAATATGCATAATGAAAGCGTTTCTGGCGGTATTTTGAGCAAATCTGCAACTGGTGAAAGCATTTTTGTAATTATTTCAATACCTTCTGAAGATTTAAGCATTTGTACCGCGAGAAAAAGAGCAGTCAAAGAGGGAAGTATTGTTAAAAAAACATCAAATCCTTTTTTAGCACCATCAATAAATGTTTCAAAAACGTCAATTTTTTTATATGTTCCAAAACCGATAATCAAAAGTATAAATATGGGTAAAATGTAATCTGAAAAACTAGTCATATTTAAAATACCTTTCAAGTATTTTTGCCATTATAATACCAACCATTAATGCACAAAATGAAGTTATAATCGATGGTAAAATGATTTCTAATGGATTATCAGACCCGTGATTTGCACGAATACTTGCAACTGTTGTAGGAATAAGTCGTAATGCCGATGAATTCATAACTATAAATAAAACCATATTGTTGCTTGGCGTTAATTTACTTGTTCTTTCATTTGCGAGTTTTTTCATAGCCTCAATTCCGATTGGTGTGGATGCATTTGATAATCCCAAGAGATTCGATGTAATATTTAGGGTTATTGGTAAAATTGCTTCACTATTTTTATTTAATCCTTTGAAAAGTTTGCATAATATAGGTGAAATTATTTTTGCAAAAGTTTTAGATAGACCTGATTTTTCAGCTATATTCATTAAACCATTCCATAAACAAAAAGTTCCTAAAAGTGAAAAGCATAAATCAACTGCGGTGTTACCACTAGTAATTATTCCTTTTGAAAGAGTGTTAGCAGTACCATTGAATATGGAAGCTATAACAGAAAAAAATATAATTGCAATCCAAATGTAATTCATCATAAAAGTTACCTCTAAAAAGTATTTCTATATGATTTTTATGCAATAAATTTGCTAATAATGTTGATAATGTTTTCATTATGTTGTATAATATTAGAACAAATGTGCGAGAGGTATTATATGTTTAAGTTAGTAAGTGATTATAAGCCGATGGGTGACCAACCACAAGCAATTGAAAAGCTTGTTAATGGTATCAATAAAGGTTATAATGAGCAAACTTTACTGGGCGTTACAGGTTCCGGTAAGACATTCACTATGGCTAATATTATTGCGAAACTTAACAGACCCACACTTGTTCTCGCTCATAATAAAACTCTCGCTGGGCAACTTTGTGCAGAATTTAAAGAGTTTTTTCCTGAAAATGCAGTTGAATATTTTGTTTCATATTATGATTATTATCAGCCAGAGGCTTATATAGCAACAACAGATACTTATATTGAAAAAGATTCTTCAATAAATGATGAAATTGATAAGTTACGACATTCTGCAACATCCGCTTTATCAGAAAGAAGAGATGTAATTATAGTTGCAAGTGTTTCTTGCATCTATTCTTTGGGCGACCCTATTGATTACAAGTCAATGGTTATTTCTTTGCGTACAGGCATGGAAAAAAGTCGTGATGATTTAATAGCAAAACTTGTAGAAATCCAATATGAGCGTAATGATATCAACTTTATTCGTAATAAGTTCAGGGTTAGGGGAGATATTGTTGAAATTTTCCCTGTTTATTCAAATGACACTGCAATTCGTGTAGAATTTTTTGGTGATGAAATTGATAGAATAAGTGAAATAAATGCACTAACAGGTGCTGTAAAAAATGTTGTTTCACATGTAGCAATTTATCCTGCGTCCCACTACGTTGTTTCACCTGAAAAAATGGAAACTGCACTTAAACAGATAAATGATGAAATGGAATTACAAGTTGCTGATTTTGAAAAACAAGGTAAACTTATTGAAGCACAACGTATTCGTCAAAGAACAGAATATGATATGGAAATGCTTCGTGAAACAGGGTTTTGTAAAGGAATAGAAAACTATTCCGCAATTATGTCAGGTAGAAAACCAGGTGAACCGCCATTTACTTTACTTGATTATTTTCCTGAAGATTATGTACTTTTTGTTGATGAATCACACGTTACTTTACCCCAAGTTCGTGGTATGTATGGTGGTGACCGTTCAAGAAAAGATAGTCTTATTAATTTTGGATTCCGTTTACCATCAGCTTATGATAATAGACCACTTACATTTGATGAATTTTATGATAAAACTAGACAAAAAATATTTGTAAGTGCAACACCAGGACCTTTTGAAACAGAAAAAAGCGTACAAATGGCTGAGCAAGTTATTCGCCCTACAGGTCTTCTTGACCCGGAAATATCAGTTCGCGGTACTGAAGGTCAAATTGATGATTTTATTTCTGAAATCAATATTCGTATTGAGAAAAAAGAACGTGTTCTTGTTACAACACTCACAAAGAAAATGGCAGAAAATCTCACTGATTATTTATCCGGTCACGGAATTAAAGTTCGCTATATGCATTACGATATTGATACTATTGAGCGTATGGAATTAATCCGTGATTTGCGTCTTGGTGAATTTGATGTTTTAGTTGGAATCAATCTTCTTCGTGAAGGTCTTGATATTCCCGAGGTTTCACTTATTGCAATTCTTGATGCAGATAAAGAAGGATTTTTGCGTTCTGAAACATCACTTGTGCAGATTATCGGTCGCGCTGCTCGTAATGCGAATGGTCATGTCATAATGTATGCAGATACTGTAACAAAATCAATGGAAAAAGCCATAGAAGAAACTTATCGCAGACGCGAGAAGCAGATAGCTTACAATGAAGAATATGGTATTGTTCCAAAAACCATTACAAAAAATGTTCGAGAAATTCTAGAAATTTCAAGTCGCGACAAGTCAGGCAAAAAAAGAATGAGTCGTGAAGAAAAACAGAAACTCATTATAAAACTTACGGAAGAAATGAAAGCAGCAGCAAAAATTCTTGAGTTTGAACATGCTGCATACTTACGAGATAAAATTGAAAAACTAAAATCGGAGAAATAAATGATACACGATAAAATTATTGTTAAAGGTGCAAAAGAGAATAATCTTAAAAACATTAATGTTGAGATTCCTAGAGATAAGCTTGTTGTTTTCACAGGACTTTCAGGCTCAGGTAAATCATCACTTGCTTTTGACACAATCTATGCCGAAGGACAAAGACGCTACATTGAATCATTGTCATCTTATGCTAGAATGTTTTTAGGACAGATGGAAAAACCTAACGTTGAATCTCTCGAAGGGCTTTCTCCAGCAATTTCTATTGACCAGAAAACCACATCGAAAAATCCTCGTTCAACAGTTGGAACTGTTACGGAGATTTATGATTATTTACGCCTTTTATATGCAAGAATCGGTATTCCTCATTGTCCTGTATGTGGCAGAGAAATCAAACAACAAACTGTTGACCAGATTGTTGATAGTATAATGAGCTTGCCAGAAGGTACAAAGTTTCAAATTTTATCTCCGGTAGTTCGCGGTAAAAAAGGTGAACACGCGAAAGAACTTTCTAATGCACTAAAAGCGGGTTTTGTACGGGCTAGAATTGATGGTGAAGTTATAGAACTTGTTGAAGATATGAAACTTCAGAAAACCTATAAGCATACTATTGAGATTATTGTTGACCGTCTTGTTGTTAAAGAAGGTATCAGAACTCGTCTTGCTGATTCTATAGAAACTACAACTCAGCATTCAGGTGGTAATGTAATAATTGACGTAATTGGTGATAAAGAATACCTTTATTCACTTAATTACGCTTGCCCTGAACATGGTATAAGTATGGATGAACTTTCACCACGAATGTTTTCTTTTAACAATCCGTATGGTGCTTGTCAGACTTGTACTGGATTAGGAATATTTATGAAAGTTAGTCCTGACCTTGTAATTCCTAATAGAAACTTGTCTATTGCAGATGGTGCTATTTGCGCAAGTGGTTGGGGCAAAGCTGAAAAGGGCTCAATTTCAGGTATGTATTACAATGCATTGGGAAAAGAGTTCGGTTTTACTCTAAAGACCCCAATTAAAGATATATCAAAAGATGGTATTAACGCTATTCTTTATGGTACTGATAGAAAACTTAAAATGTCAAGACCTACTATTTATGGCTCGGGTTCATATATGTCTGAATTTGAGGGAGTTGTTAATAATCTTGAGCGTCGATATAAAGAAACTACAAGTGATTGGGCGAGATGGGAAATCGAGCAGGTTATGACTGCTTGTAAATGCCCTGATTGTGATGGCACTCGACTTAAACCTGAGATTCTTTCTGTTACTGTTGGTGGTAAAAATATTAGTGAGTTCTGCGATATGTCAATTGTTAAGGCAATTAATTTCATTAATAATCTTAATTTGTCAGAAAAAGAACAGTTTATAGCAGAGTCTATTCTTAAAGAAATTAATAGTAGACTTAACTTTCTTAAAAGTGTTGGTCTTGAATACCTTACACTTTCTCGCTCATCAGGTACACTTTCAGGTGGTGAAAGTCAGCGTATTCGACTTGCAACACAAATTGGCTCGTCACTTATGGGTGTGGTATATATTCTTGATGAGCCGAGTATAGGACTTCACCAAAGAGATAATGATAAATTGCTTGGCACTTTAGAGCGTCTTCGTGATTTAGGTAACACACTCATTGTAGTTGAACATGATGAAGATACTATACGTGCGGCAGATTACATTGTAGATATAGGTCCTGGCGCAGGTGTTCATGGTGGTGAAGTTGTTTGTGCAGGTACCGTTAATGATATTATTGCTTGTAAAGAATCAATAACAGGAATGTATCTATCAGGTAAAAGAAAGATTGCTGTACCAAATATTCGTAGAAAAGGCAATGGTAATATCCTCACAATTAAAGGTGCTGCGGAAAACAATCTTAAAAATATTGATGTTGATTTTCCACTTGGTTGCTTTACTTGTATTACAGGCGTTTCTGGTTCTGGTAAGTCATCACTCATTAATGAAATTCTTTATAAAAATCTTGCCAATGAGCTTAATGGTGCAAAAAAATCTGTTGGAAAATTTAATGAAATTTTAGGACTAGAACATCTTGATAAAGTAATTGATATTGACCAATCACCAATCGGCAGAACACCACGTTCAAACCCTGCTACTTACACTGGTGTGTTTACTGATATTCGTGAACTTTTTGCACAGACACAAGATGCAAAAGTTCGTGGTTATAATACAGGTAGATTTTCATTTAACGTAAAAGGTGGACGTTGTGAAGCTTGTCAAGGAGATGGTATTGTCAAGATTGAAATGCATTTTCTTGCTGATGTTTATGTACCCTGTGAAGTTTGTAAAGGTGCACGATATAATCGTGAGACCCTTGAAGTAAAATACAAAGGGAAGAGTATTTACGATGTACTTGAAATGACAGTTGAAGAAGCACTTGAGTTTTTTGCTAGTATTCCCAAAATTAAGAGAAAACTACAGACTCTTTATGATGTTGGCCTTGGTTATATTAAACTCGGTCAATCTGCTACTACTCTTTCAGGTGGTGAGGCACAGCGTGTAAAACTCTCTACGGAGCTTTCTAAACGCTCAACAGGTAAAACTGTTTATATTCTTGATGAACCTACTACAGGACTTCATAGCGCTGATGTGCATAAGCTTATTGAGGTTTTGCAGAAACTTGTTGATAATGGAAATACAGTTATTGTAATTGAGCATAATCTTGATGTGATAAAGACTGCTGACCATATTATAGACTTAGGTCCTGAAGGAGGAGACAATGGTGGCAAAATAGTCACTTGTGGTACTCCAGAAGAAGTTGCGAAATGCAAAAAGTCATATACAGGCCAATATCTGAAAAAACTTTTATAAAATTATTCTATTAACTAAATTTAAAAGGCTTACTGATTTTATCAGTAAGCCTTTCGATTTATTCTTTATGAATTAATTGCCGAATATACTGCATCACCATCGTGACTGTAAACAAGCACTGAAATATCAACTTCAGATGTTGTTATCATTCTTACTTCAACACCTGTTGATGCGATTGCTGAGAACACTTTTGATGCAACACCAGGGCAGTTTTTCATTCCTTCACCAAAAACAGAAATTTTTGTATTACCACTGCTGATTGCAAGTTTAAGTTCAGGGTGAAGTTCACGAAGTTTTGATGCTGTTTCAAACACTTTTCCTAAATCTTCATCGTTAACTGTGAATGAAAGATTTGAAGTTTTACCTTGTGGAGGATTTTGTGAAATCATATCAATATCAATTCCTGCGCTTGAAAGCATTTCAAAAATCTGTGCAACAACTTTAAAATCAGCAGGGGAGTCATTGATAGAAATAAGAGTTACATTTTCAATTACTGTAATATTATCAATTGTTTTCATTATAAATCCTCCTTATTCGTTAACAAGGTCTTTCATTGAATAAAATCCTGGCTTTTTGCCTACAAGGAATAAGCCTGCATTAACTGAACCGTTCGCAAATAATTGTTTTGAATATGCTGAATGTGAAATCTTGATAACTTCATCAGGTCCTGCAAAGATTATTTCGTGTTCACCAACAATTGTACCGCCACGGACTGCATGAATACCAATTTCATTTTTTGTTCTTTTCGTTCTTTTTGAATGACGGTCAAATTCATAAATTGGTTTTTCATCAAGCGCTTCACAAATTGAATCTGCAAGCATTAATGCTGTGCCGCTTGGTGCGTCAATTTTCTGATTGTGGTGTGCTTCTACGATTTCAATATCAAAACTGCCCTGAAGGACTTTTGCAGCCTTTTTAGCAAGTTCTGAAACCAAACTTACACCAATTGACATATTTGCAGAGAAGAAAAGGGGAACATCCTTTGAAGCAGTTTTTATATCTTCAATTTGTTGTTCACTTAACCCTGTTGTAGCAATAACAACAGGAATTTTCTTAGTCTTTGCAAAATTAAGCAAATATTCAAGTGCAGATGGATGAGAAAAGTCAATAATCACATCTGCGGGGATGTTTATATCATTGAATGATTTGAAAATAGGGAATGCACATTCTTCTATTGCTAAATCAACACCCGCAACAATTTCACAATCATCACGATTTGCAACACAACTTGTAATTGCTTTGCCCATTTTGCCGAGAGCACCACTTAAAATAATCCTTGTCATTTTTTCACGTCCAACAATAAAACTAGATTAATTCATATTTCTTGAGAATAGCCTCAAGTTTTTGAGTTTTTGTATCTTCCATTTCACAGAGTGGCATACGGAGTGGACCAACATCGAATCCCATCATTCTCATAGCAACTTTTACAGGAATTGGATTAACATCCATAAACATTGCATTAATAAGGTCAAGATATTTAAGCTGAAGTTCAGCGCTTTCCTTAACTTTACCCTCAAGATAAAGTGCAGGAATATCGTGTGCAAGTTTAGGACAGATGTTTGAAAGAACAGAAATAACACCTTTACCACCAAGTGACATAAGTGGAACTATCTGGTCATCGTTACCTGAATAAACGTCAAGTTTATCACCACAAAGAGAGATAGTTTCAGCAATCTGTGAAATGTTTCCGCTTGCTTCTTTTGTAGCAATAATATTCTTATGCTCACAAAGTTCAGCATATGTTGATGGAAGAACATTTACACCTGTTCTACTTGGAACATTATAAATAATAATTGGTTTTGATGTGTTATCCGCAATTGCCTGATAATGCTTTACAAGACCACGCTGTGAGCATTTATTGTAGTAAGGTGTAACAACAAGCATTGCATCTGCTCCTGCTTTTTCAGCGTCGTTAGAAAGCTCAATAGCATATGCTGTTTCGTTACTACCAGTACCGGCAATAACGGGAATTCTGTGATTTACAACATCACAAGTGAATTTAATTACATCTGAATGTTCTTTTGGTGTAAGAGTTGCACTTTCACCAGTTGTACCACAGATAACAATAGAATCTGTACCATTTGCAATATGATATTCAAGAAGATTTTCAAGTGATTTGTAGTTAACACTTAAATCTTCATTAAATGGTGTTACAATTGCAACACCACAACCTGTAAAAATAGGATTGTTGCTCATAATAAAATTCTCCTTAATTGGAATTAGTCCATATAACCTTCTGCACAAAGAAGTTCAGCCATAAGAACTGCACCGCCAGCTGCACCACGAAGAGTGTTGTGTGAAAGACATACAAATTTGTAGTCATACTGTGTGTCTTCACGAAGACGGCCAATAGAAATAGCCATACCGCCCTCAAGGTCACGATTAAGCTTTGTCTGTGGCATACTATCTTCTTCAAAATAGTTAAGGAACTGCTTTGCAGCATGTGGAAGTTCTAATTCCTGTGCACGACCTGCAAAGTCTTTCCATATATTTAATATTTCTTCTTTACTTGGTTTATTCTCAAATCTTACGAAAACTGCACCCATATGACCATTTGAAACAGGAACACGAATGCACTGTGCTGTGAAATTAGGTGAATCAGCATCAACGATAACATCACCTTCAACCTTACCCCAAATCTTGAGAGGTTCTTTTTCACTCTTTTCTTCTTCGCCACCAATGTAAGGAATAACATTGTCAATCATTTCTGGCCATGTATCGAATGTTTTGCCTGCGCCTGAAATTGCCTGATATGTGCAAACAAGAACAACTTTAATACCAAACTTTGAAAGAGGGTAGAGGGCAGGAACATAACTCTGAAGTGAGCAGTTTGATTTAACTGCAATAAAACCACGTTTTGTGCCAAGTCTCTTTCTCTGAGCAGGAATAATTGTTGCATGGTCTGCATTAAGTTCAGGAACGATCATTGGAACATCAGGAGTATGTCTGTGAGCGCTGTTGTTTGAAATAACAGGGCATTCTGCTTTTGCATATGCTTCTTCAAGAGCCTTGATTTCATCTTTCTTCATATCAACTGCGCAGAATACAAAGTCAACCTGTGATGCGATTTTTTCAATATCTGCAGTTGCGTCCATAACAACAATATCTTTCATAGCTTCAGGAATTTCTACATCCATACACCATTTAGCACCAACAGCATCAGTATATTTTTTACCTGCTGAACGTGGACTTGCTGCTAATACCTTAACATCAAACCAAGGATGATTGTCTAAAAGAGTCATAAAACGCTGACCAACCATACCAGTTGCACCAATTACACCAACATTATACTTTTTCACTTGAAATTACCTCCAAAAAATGATAATATATCTCTTGTTATAAAAAATCAGTAATGATTATGTCACCATTACTGAATAAAAATACATAGGTATTATGGTTTTCATAATACGAAAGCACTCCATCAAATAATGATGACAGTTGCATTACTGTTAATAATACAACCAGAAAAATGAATTCCCAAGCCCCATTTTCTTCGGCAACAAACCCTTTCACATTTTATCATTAACTCTTGGGAGTTTCAAAAATGCTACTTATTTTTATTGCGCCTCAATCGCCATAATATAATACCACTTTAAAGTGGTTGTGTCAAACATTTTTATCAATTTCTATATATTTACGGAGAAATATAATGAAAAAATCTGATTTTTACTACGATTTGCCCAAAGAATTAATCGCTCAAACACCTGTAGAGCCTCGTGACCACTCAAGAATGATGGTTTTAACACGTGATACCAATGAAATAGAGCATAAACATTTCTACGATTTTATTGATTATCTTAACCCAGGTGACTGTTTGATTTTAAATAATACAAGAGTTTTACCTGCTCGTATGTATGGTGTAAAAATAGATACAGGAGCAATTGTTGAATTCTTACTACTTAATAACCTTGGAAATGACAGATGGGAAACAATTACAGGACCAGGTAAAAAAGCTAAGGTTGATGCGGAATTTTCCTTTGGAAACGGAATACTAAATTGCAAGATTGAAGAAGTATTAGAAAATGGCAATAGAATTGCAAAATTCAGTTATAATGCTTCTAATATATATGAAGTGTTGGATAAAGTCGGAGAAATGCCTTTACCACATTATATTACAGAAAAATTAGAAGATAAAGAGCGATATCAAACAGTTTATTCAAAAGAATTAGGCTCTGCGGCTGCCCCAACAGCCGGACTTCATTTTACCGATGAAATAATGGAAAAAATTCAAGAGAAAGGCATTAAAATCGGATATGTAACTTTGCATGTAGGAATCGGTACATTCAGACCTGTTAAAGCAGAAAATATTGAAGACCACGAGATGCATTCTGAACATTATCAGATACCTAAAGAGACAGCCGATTTAATTAATAATACTAAGAAAAACGGTGGTAGAGTTGTTGCAGTTGGAACAACATGCTGCAGAACTCTTGAAAGTGTTATGCAAAGTCAGGGCGAAATGAAACAGTTTGACGATTGGACAAGCATTTTTATTTATCCTGGTTATCAATTCAAATGCATTGATGCGCTTTTAACCAATTTTCACTTGCCTGAAAGCACACTTATAATGTTGGTTTCAGCATTGTATAACAGAGAAAACATTTTAGATGCTTACAATACTGCAGTTAAAGAAAAATACAGATTTTTCAGTTTTGGTGACTGTATGTTTATCAATTAAGGAGATTATATGTACAAACTTATTAAGAAAAACGGAAACGCAAGACGTGGTGAATTTCATACAGTTCATGGTGTTGTTCAAACTCCAGCTTTTATGAACGTAGCAACACAAGGTGCAATCAAAGGTGGCGTTTCTGCTTACGATTTAAAGGATATTAACTGTCAGGTACAGTTATGTAACACATATCATTTGCATTTAAGGCCAACCGACACTCTCGTAAAAGAAATGGGTGGTCTTCACAATTTCACTGGTTGGGATGGCCCAATTCTTACAGATAGTGGTGGATTTCAAGTATTTTCACTTTCTTCATTAAGAAAAATTAAAGAAGAAGGCGTGTATTTCTCTTCACATATTGATGGTCATAAAATCTTTATGGGACCTGAAGAAAGTATGCAAATTCAATCAAACCTTGGTTCAACAATTGCAATGGCATTTGATGAATGTGTTGAAAATCCTGCTAAATATGAATATTCAAAACAGTCATGTGAAAGAACAACAAGATGGCTTATTCGTTGTAAAGCAGAAATGGAAAGACTTAACTCATTGCCTGATACAATCAACAAAAAGCAGATGCTTTTTGGCATTAATCAAGGTTGTACATTTGATGATTTGAGAGTTGAACATATGAAAGAAATTGCAAAGCTTGATTTAGATGGTTATGCAATTGGTGGTCTTGCTGTTGGTGAACCAAAGGAAGATATGTATCGTATAATCTCTGCAGTTGAACCACATATGCCTGTTGATAAAATTAGATATTTAATGGGTGTTGGTACACCTGGCAATATTCTTGAAGCAGTAAGAAGGGGAGTTGATATTTTCGACTGTGTTATGCCAAGCAGAAATGCTCGTCACGGTCATCTTTTTACTGATGCAGGTATTATTAATATTAATAATAAGAAATATGAAAAAGATGATTTACCAATTGACCCTGAATGTAATTGCCCAACATGTCAAAAACATTCAAGAGCTTATATCAGACATTTATTCAAAGCTCAGGAAATGTTGGCAATGAGACTTTGTGTAATGCATAATCTTTATTTTTACAATAATCTTATGACACGAATTCGTGAAGCACTTGATAATGATACATTTGAAGAGTTTTATAATAAATATGTTGATAGATTAGACACTAGAATTTAATTCAAATTTAATTTTTAAAATTACTTGCAAAATATATTTTTTTTATGTATAATGTCAAAGTTAACATTTAATTCATTATTTGGAGGATATTTGAAATGACAAACTTTTTAACATTTGCTATGATGAGTGGCGCTGCCGCTGAAGGTACAGAACAAGGCGGTTCATTCTCAATGATTATTATGATGGCTGTACTTTTTGGTGCAATGTATTTCTTTACTATTAGACCACAGAAAAAACAGCAAAAAATGGAACAAGAACTTCGAGAGAATACACAAATTGGTGACGAGATTACAACAATCGGTGGCATTTGTGGTAGAGTTGTAGCTGTTAAAGATGACACAATTGTTCTTGAAACTGGTTCAGATAGAGTTAAAATCAAATTCAAGAAATATGCTATTCAGACAAACCACACAGCTAACGAAAAGATTCAAGCTGAACGTGAAACTGCAAAAGCTGCTATGCAAGAAAAGAAAGAAAAGAAATCTAAAAAGAACAACGAAGAATAATAATTCATAAAAATATTTTATCCCTCATATTCTTTATTGAATGTGAGGGATTTTTCTATGCGTAAAAAAATTGCTAAAAGAAAAAAAGAACAATCAATATCAACCAAAAACATTATAGGAATTCTGTTATCCAGTGGTATAGGGTTTATATTTATAATTTTATTAACATTAGTTGCCTCTATAATTTTAACAAAAACATTATCAATAACAAATTTAACGGCAATTTATTTTATGGTTTCTATTGCATTTGGTGCTTTAATCACAGGTTTTCTTGCATCAAAAAAATGTGAATTTAAAGGATTGGTTTCTGGTATTGTAGCATCACTTCCACTAATTCTATTTACCACAGTTATAATGTTGATTTTTTCTCATGGCAGGCTAATCGCTGAAATAATAATATTATATTTAGGAATTATAATGTTATCTGCAATAGGAGGAATAATTAGTGCAAACACAAAGCATAGAAAATAATTATAAAGGAATTTAATTATGATAAATTTAATAAAACTAAGAAAACAAAACAGAATTAGAACAAAAAATATTTTATATAATGGTAGAAAAAACACGATTCTTAAAAATTTTACGAGAGAAAAATATAAACTTATATTGTTATTAATATCTATTCTTGGAATACTTCTAGGTGCTATATGTTATAAAATAACTGATAATAGCCAATTAGCACAAATTATTTCTGAAAAATTTTTAACTATTAATAGCGGCGATTTTAAATTAATTTTTTTCTGTTTATTTAAG
Source organism: Candidatus Fimenecus sp. (assembly GCA_045613585.1). Lineage (GTDB taxonomy): Bacteria > Bacillota > Clostridia > Oscillospirales > Acutalibacteraceae > Fimenecus. Next base: position 15,209 of record JAZLBG010000076.1, read on the forward strand.
GTGGATTTAGTATGTTTTTTAATTAGTTTTTTTATAGGAACAAGTTTTATTGGTTCTGTATTATCATTTATTCCGCCAGTAGTTAAATGTTTATATATAGGTTATTTAGGTGGATATTTGTATAATGTGTTTGAACTTAAAGGCGTTTTATTCTGTTTATTATTGTTGTATCCTTGTTTTGCGATAACAACAACATCTTTAATTTTTGCATCTAATGAAAATGTATATATGAGTAAATATATTTATAATTGTTTGAATGGAAAAAGTACAAATGATAATATATCAATAAGATTGTATTTATTAAGATATATTCTTTTAACAACAATAACAATTACAGGCATTGTCGTTGCATCGTTTTTAATTTCATTTATAGGTCCTAAAATAAATATTATGTAAAGAAAAGAACCAAATCTTTTTAGGATTTGGTTCTCATTTTAATTATTATCACTTTTAATATTAGCTAATGGATTTGATTCTGATGCTTTTTTTAGTTGTTCATCAATAATGTGTGTATAAATCTCAGTAGTACCAAGATTTTCATGACCTAAAATATCTTTTAATACTAACACATCAACATTACCGTGTTGGTACATAAGTGTTGCGGCAGTATGTCGTAATTTATGTACTGAATAACCTTCAAGACCACATTTTTCAAGATAAGAATACACAATATGCTGAATAGTTTTAGGACTAATTCGTTTATTTCTATTGCTTAAAAATAATGCGTTTCTATCTGCGGCCGCAACGCCATCAACAGGTCTTACTGCCATATAGTGAGCATAAGCGTCAAGGCAAGCGCTATTTAAATATATTGTTCGTTCTTTATTACCTTTACCTGTAACTCGTAAAGTGTGGTCGTCACGAATATCATTATAATTTAGGCTTACAAGTTCCGATAATCGCAAACCACAATTTAAGAAGAATACAAGAATGCAATAGTCGCGTTCTTTGTATTTGCCATCAACGGATTTTAATAGTTTAATACTCTCTTCAAGTGTCAAATACTTGGGGAGAGATTTTTTTAATCTTGGAGAATCAAGAACTTCCATAGGATTATCAGAAATAATTTGTTTTTGCTTTTCAAGATATTTGAAGAATGTACGAAGACATGACACTTTTCTTGCTCTTGCTGCTTCTTGATTATCTCTTTCATTTTTACAGTAAGAGAGAAATGCATAAGCATCATTCAATGTTATGCTTCTTACAAAATCTTCGTTAATATCGAGTATATCAATTTCTTCAAATTCAATAGAAGAGGGGATAAGACCGCGATAATACTTAATAAATTTGAAGAAAAGACGCAAATCTGATGCGTATTCATCAATTGTTAGCGTGGATTTGTTCTTGATAACATCAAGATAAACCAAAAAATCCCTAATAATTTGAGGTAAACCTGTATAATTTATTTTCTTCATAATATCACCCGTGAAACTGTTTCACAATATTGCTTTTATATACAAAACTAATCTGTATTATTTTTTATCAAGATTCTCAAATTTGAGATAACTAATCTAATTTACACATAGCGAGATAGGTAGTTAAGAGTATAATTAATAATTGTTAAAATAACGAAATGTGTATATCTAAAACATAGTTATCTATTAATTTAATCAAATTCAGAAAAACAATCAGTTTATATTTTATAACATAATAATACATTAAAATTAATAAAAATTAAAGGAAATTTGCAAATTTTTATAAAATAGAATCTAATTGAAATTTTTAAAACGATACATAGTATATTTAGAAAAAAGTTATTGGATTCGATTTTGAAATTTAATAATTAAAATGAAACGCAACGAAAAACATAAAGTAATTTAATTAAAATTAAAACAAAAAATCAGCTTAACAATATTATTTTCAAAATAACTATAATATAATCCAGAAAGCCATAATTTAGCTCATTTTCATAAAAACTTTATAAAACAATTATATTTCCCGTATTTTGTATAATTTTTCTTCCCCTATTTGATACAAAATATTTATTTTGTATAATTATAAATCAACTTTTCAACATTGTCAACACTCTACTCTACTTTTCAACAATGTTACACATTAAACATTATTTGAGGAAATTCTTCCTGATGTTTAGCTGCATAGTTATAACAATCTTCTTTGCATTCCTCAACATGTTCACAATAATTCTTACAAAATTCATTAGTTGAATCATAATAGTTTGGACATTTCAATTTTTTCAGCCTCCAAAGAATTATAATAATCATCAATCTCATCATCAGACATATAGTCTAGAATACAAAACGAGTCATCAGCTGGAATATAATCAATATCACACACAATTAACCACCTCTATAATTATTATATAAAATCTTTTCAAGGTTCGTAGCGAACTCTTTGAAGGCTTCAACTCTGACACGCGCACGGTACAAGCTTAAAACATCTTCAGGCGCTATATTACGCTTATTAAGTACATAATGCTCAAGCATTGTTAATTCTGCATTCAAATAAGTATCAGCGTTAAGTAAATATCTCTTAACCAGAAGAAGCTTCTCTTTATCTTTCATTCTTATTCACCTTATACAAAGCAGAATCCAAAAGACCTACTCCCCTTTCAAATTCTTTTTGTCTGATAAGCTCAACCTGGTCTTGACGTAAATCAATCTTATCACTTGTAAAATAACTGTAGAGCTCATACGGTGAAAGTCCCTTTGCATGTATCAAAGTTTTTACAGAAGAACCTGCACCAAGTTTACAATATTTTTCAAGCTTACTTAAGTTATAATCAGAACCAGGCTCATAGAAGAACTTAAGCCTAGGATAGTTCTGGCAGAACTCCAACCACCAGGAACAAGTATTTAATCGATTGGCATGACGTGAATCAACGTTAGGCTTTGTGGTAAATCGAATAAAATCGAGAAGCTTACCAAAAAAAACAAATGCAGCATCCTGATATGTAACAAGCGCATCAACACAAGCAGTAGCACATTCATCACGGAACTGGAACTCACAACGATACCAGGGTTTACCATCAAGGTCTTCAGGTTCTGTGTATCCCCTCTCCAGCTTCTTATTATATATTCTTAACCTGGTATGGCTTTGAGGACTACCGATATATGCTATTTCTTCAGAACCCATGACGGTTGTAAAGTAAGTTGTTTTTGTCGAGTACCTATGCAATCTACGATACTTATCGATTCTATCGATATTCAATGTATCTGTATAATCATCATATGCCAGGTCAAGACGTGCGAAATGGTAATTGTCAGGCTCAAGCTTAAGATACTCCAGGAGAGTCATCCAACCACCTTCTAGAGTAGTATGGTCTTCCCAGGTTCTGCAGCCTTTACCAGACATATGAACATAACAGCTGAATCCATTACAACCATTAAAACCAATCTTTATACCAGAATAATAAATTGCCTGAGGATAACCATTGAAACCCACACCATCTTCCCAGTCGTAAATACTATCAGAAATACCTAAAATTTGTAAAATTTTTTCTTTATTATCAAGACGAGCTCTAAAGCTAAGTGTATCAACAAGTATAGGCATTTTTCCAACCTCTTTTTATGGTGTATGAACCCCGGTGCTACTTGTCGGGGTTCAGGCCCGGCAGAGCCGGGCTTTTTTTATTTTTTGTCATCGGGCATCGGCACCCTACGGGCTACCCCCGATGCAGTCTGCGCTGAAGCTTGCCGATGACGGTAGCAATTAAAGAAATGTTAATTAATACTCAATGGAATTTTACGAATAATCCACATAATAACTGGATATAAATGGTCTATTCCGAAGATTATAAAAAAGATGACAAAGAATGGACCGATTACCTTAGCAGGTAGAAAAAAGCCAATAAAAGCAGCGCCTGCATCTAATAATTCAAGATAACTAGAAATACTGGTAAGCATTTCTTCAGGTAAGCCAGGCAGCTCAATCCAACTAAAAAGCCCCATAAGCATTCCAAGAACTAAATCAATTATCTTTTCAAGAACCATAACAAACCTCCTAATTAGACGTTACTTTATCAAACGTTTTGCGGCCATAATTAAACAAAGCAACACCACAAATACCAGCAATAACAATCAAATATGTATTATATGCATATTTTAAAGCTGCAACATTTTCAATATACTGACCAACTGGAACTTCATACTCATCCCACAAAACATAATGCTCACCATTCAAATCAAATTCAGCTGCAGGAAGAATAAACACATAACCATCCTTTAATAAACCCTGAAGATTATCAATAGTTACATACATCAAATCAGATAACTCCCAAAGGAAACCAAAATGCTCAGCTCCCCACTGCTGCATTTCTTCAGAAACAGATGAAAAATAATCATCATCTGGAATGAAAAGAGCTTGTAAGCCAGCAAGAATCATTCTACCAAATGCTGTCAACCAGCCTTCATCGGCGTAAAGCTTAACATATGAATTAAAATAATCAGATAAAACAGACGAAGAAATAACAGATAAATCATCTGTAGTAACAATCATAAAACGATAAGAATAACCAGATGGAAGAACTAGTTCACCAGAACGGCCACCAGTTGAAGAAACAGAATAATAAGTATCTATAAATTCACCATCATCGGTATAGTAAAAAATACTCATAGACCAGGACTCTAACAAAGCATACTCAAAATTGTAAACAGTACCAGAAGAAACGTAGAACAAAGTAGATGTTACTGCGCGCTTTTTTACAATAGCAGGAGGTTTATCAACTAATTCACCAGTAGAACTATTTACAGATTTATTAACCCATTTCAAATCTTCATAAATACGAGGCTTGAATTTTTCAAAACGAGCAGAAAAATCTTCACCAATTTCAGAAAACTTATCTGTAATGGCAGTACCAACAGCTTCAAACTTTGCAGATAGATTATCACGTAAATCTACAAAAAAATCAGAAATACGGTCACCTAATCCATCAAAAAAATCACTGATTGAATCACCTAAATCACCTAATTTTTCTGGTATTTCTTTTATTCCATCAATAATCTTCTGGAACCATCCTGAATCATCATCTTTATCAGTTAAATATATTTCAGGTGAAACATAAAAACGTTGAACATCTGAAGAGTTATAACCATCTTGTGAAAAAACAATAACTAATTCACATTTGTAACCAGAATTCAAACCATCTGAATCAAGTTTAAAATCAATATCAACTGAATGTTTCATATTGTTCTGGTCGCTTAAGTGAATACCTTGAAACAAATTTTGAGTACGTAATACACTACCAGAATTATCATAAAATCGTAACGAAACTGCACAATAAAAAGGTAATGGTTTATTAAATGCATAATCAAATTTCAAATTATATTCATGACTAGAATTCAATTTAGAACCATTAAAAACAACTAAACTTGCCAAAGTTCGTTTAGTATCATAATCTTTACTAGATGGAAAAGTATAACGAACAAAACCTTTTACAACTTCAGCACTTGTTGTATCAACTGTAATATCATCTGTGACATCATGCTGAACAGTTGAAGTACCATCAGAAGTTTCAACTTGGACAGAAGCACTAAAATCTAAATCACGAGTATTAATAGCACCATCATCTGCAGCGCTAACGTTTAAAGAAAGAACAGAAAACAATAAACAACAACACAGCAGTAAGGACAATACCGAGGCCATTCGTTTTTTCATACTGTTCACCTGCCCCTCTAAAATTAAAATCAGGCATAACAACTGAAGATTCACCGTATTCAGCATTCGAATAAATGTGCTCATACAAATTGATTGACAGCTTGCCAGAGAACTCTGAAGAAACGATACGCTCAGTATTTACACCGCTATCAGATGTAGAATAGTTAGCTGTTCTGATTGTATAAATTACACTACCTTCAGGTATTGTATAATCATAACCAGAAGAAGCTTCAATTTTATCCTCACTAAAAACAACATACAAATCAGGTTCAGCCTGTGTTCCCCATCCAGAACTCGAACTAGTTCTTGTATATGCCACATAATAATCAAAGCCCTTATCTTTCATTGTGGGGATAAGAGCTGATAATACTTCTAATTGATTCGTACTAAACATTTATTCCACCACCTTAAAAGAGCTTACCTGAACCACCAAAGGCTCTAATAAGCATATTGTATCCTAACTTAACCAAACCGATGAACAAGACAATATCACCGCATTCGGCAATCCATTCACTAAGAGCTTCCATAAGTATAATCAACCTCCTGGTTAAAGAATGGGTCTTTATTCCTACCCTGCCATTCATTGTTATATCTTCGCATTTTTGCATATGTATCATAACGTAAATACATCAAAGGACTATGAAAGAACAAATACCTTCTTCTAATTTCGTACTGGAGAACACCATCTTTCTCAACTGATGAGTCACCATCAATAAGCTTGTTATATTGAATACAACCAAAAAAATTCTTACACACGACGCAATCGCGGACTTGTTCACGAAGAGGCTTCGCCATTCGTGTATAACGTTGTGAGGTACCGACGATATGTTTACGCTGTTTGCGTTGCTGTGATATTTCTACCATGATTGATACATCAATATTTGTACTTTGCAAGCTATTAAGCTCAAGATGAATCTCATCAATGAAATACAAAACACCAAACTTACCATTATTTACATATTTAAGAGTATCAAGTCCCCAATACTGTACGGTAACATGAGAATGAATACCAGATTTAATTGTTTCGGGAGTTATCTTTGAATTATCAAGTAAGCTAAGCAATTCCCATTCTTCTATAGCACGCCAGTCCTCATAATCTTTTTTACGATTAAAAGGATACAAATGAATAAATGAGGAGATATACTCTTCTTCTGATAACTGTGAATATGCATATTTATAATGTTCTTTAAGCTTAAGAACAACATCCTCATACCAGTCTTGACGTCTTTTAGGTTCAATACACTTATACTCAGCTATCCACTGCGGGTCAGATTTAATAACTCTATTCAAGTAAGCATTAGGTGGATATCCCATGATTTCCGTATTGGTAACCAAAATACAGCAAGGAAACAACGTAAGAACTTGTAATATGTAATCAACTGCTGATAATGTTTTACCTTCTCCCTGAGAGCCACAGAATATCAAAGTTCCTGCAGGCTTAAAATAATCAGGGTTATTTTTTGCAAAATTATATTTATATGTAACTGTATCAATGAGCCTCGTTATGTCTAATCCATGCTCAGGCTGTAGAAAAGACTGCGGAGCTCTTACTAACATTTTTCTATCTATCATAACTTAAAATTAAAGGTGGCAAGCCTAAGCCTACCACCTTCCACCACATTAGATACTGAATTTACCGCCACGGAATGCTTTCATGAGAGCACCAGCAATCTTTCTGATAGCCCACCAACCAAGAACCATAGCAAGAGCTGCACCGATTACAACAGCAAGAACACCAAGAATAGTTGTGAAATTCAACTGTTTTGCCATTACTGTGAAAATCTGTGAAGCAGCATCACTAGGAGCTATATCAGTTACAGGTTCAGTTTCAGCTGCAAAACATGTAACACATGACATAGCACAAACACAAAGAGCCATACCAACTGCAGCTACTTTTTTAACTACTGGTTTATCCACAGCCTTTTTAATGCTCTGAACAACACTACGTGCCATCTGTTTAAGCTTCATTTTCTTTTCCTCCTTATTTTATTTCATTAACCGGTTAATCTACCGGAGTAATGTCAACAAGTACTGGGAACTTACCTGTGCCGTCATAATCGAAATTATACTCTTCATCAATCTGAAAAGAGCCCACTGTATTTCTCATAAGAAGAGGATTAACCCAAATCTGTTTACACTGGACACCAGTAAAATCTTCATTCTTTGGCGGAGCACAAAGGATATGAACTTCATAACCTTCTTTGAATTCTGATGTCTTCTTGTCTGTATAGCTTACATACTTAAGACCAACTACTTTACCTTGCATATTTATACCTCCATATTTTAAGTGCCGGGATTGTTTTCTGTGGCACAAATTACCGATAAATCTTCTAAATTAACGAGAACGTGTTCAAGTTCGTCCCCTTCAAACTTAACTTTACAGTAAATTATCTGTTTACCCTTTTTATCAAACTCTTTAACTGAGTTTACCACCCTTTGATTTACTGCATTTTTTAATTCAGGTTGCGCTGATGCGCGAGCTTCTTTATTTATCTTCAGAGCTTTAAATGATAAATAACAACTGAAGACAGCCAACATAAATGCGAAATAGTTCAATTTTTATCATCCTCTTCTTTAATAGTTATAACTTGAATGTTTTCTCTTAATAGCTTAACTTCATCACGAAGGCAACTAATCTGATTAATGATACCATAAATAGTAAGACGAGCATCATGACGCCATCTAAATCCATTAGCTTTAAAAGTTCGATAAACATCAAACAAAATATAAACTAATGCAGCTAAACTAAACGCTAAAAGAATGATACAAATACAGCACATTTGCATTAAAGCTTCCATTTTTCCACCACCTTTTTATTCACCACCCTGGATGAAAGGTTGGTGGTTTTAACATCCAGGTTGATGAAAATCGCAAGCGAATATCGCTTAACAATATTTAGTATAAGCGAAAATCGCTTAATTGTCAATAAGCGATTACAGCTTAATGTAAAATTTTATTAACAAATTATGAGGAGAATGTAATTATGCAATACGAAAACAGACTCAAAGATTTAAGAGAAGACGAAGATAAGAGCCAAAGAGAAGTATCAGAACAAATAAATATTCATCAAACAACTTTATCAAAATACGAACTTGGAACAATAGATATTCCTACAAACGTATTAAAAAAACTTGCAGAATTTTACAACACATCAACAGACTACATATTAAAAATTACAGATGACCCAAGACCATATAAAAGAAGGAGGTAAATAATGCCGGAAGTAATAAAACAAATCATAACAGAATTTTGGTACTTAATTTTATTAATACCAATTGGAATAATACTAAATAGAAAATAACAGAAGACGCCCGTGGGTCCTCTAAAGAGAACCCCACGGGCGTTCTTTCTTCTTATGCATTATGTAAAAAGATAATAGACACTTTTTATTTATTTTGTATAATTATATATCAACTTTTCAACATTGTCAACAAAAATTTTAGTTTTCAACAAATAGATGGTTTTGTATAATCCCCTTATTTTTGGATATAAAAAATTCCATAAACAGCTGAGTAAAATCAAATGCTTATGGAAGGTATCATTATAACTTATTTACTTTTATATAATATTTCTTGAATTTTTCTTTATCATTTAATAATTCATTAATTGTATTTTTGAATTGATTATATTCTTCATCAACTACATAACTTTTTGCATAACCTGAATCACCATATTTATCTTTTGTGTGATTATAGGCTCGTTCAATAATTTCATTCTGATTAAGATTTGGCTCATATTTTAGTGTGTATGAATGAGTTCGTTTTAAGAATTCATTCACATCAGTTGAACGGTCCGCAGAAGAAATTATTTTACCATAAATACTACGTGGAGTTGAAGTTGATGATGCTCTGTGGTCTTCTATCCCCTCTTTAATGATAATTCTTTGTTCTTCATTGAAAAACTGTTTCGCATCATCATTTTCATAAAAAAATTGTGCTGATAGTTTTTCGTGAGTTTTCTTATCAATATGATGACCAACATCGTGAAATGCTGCAATAGTGTAAAGAATATTTAAATCAATATCTTCAAATTGCTTAGCAAATCGCAGACAACGGTCAATAACATATTTAATATGTTCAACTCCATGACCTTGCTCATTTTTTGAGTATTCAGGGAAAATATTGTTTTCTATGTATTCTAATAGTTTTTTATTCATTAATATGCACCTATGAAACAGTTTGATATTTTAAATAATTATAGCATCTCCAAATAAGGAGATGCCTGAAATAAAATATTATTTTGCTATTTTTTTGCAATAAAATCTACACCTTTTTCTAAAGGTTGAGCAAGTTTTTCAGGTGATATCTTTTTCTTATTTTTTAATGGTTGACCGTATTTTTTTGCCATTTTTCCTGCTTTTGAGAAAACTATTCCCATTGTTGCAGCAGCTCCTATATATGCAATAAAATAACCTTTTTTCATTCTAATCACCATCTGTTTCCATAATTGGAATAATACTTCCTATATCAGTTAAAATCTTGTCTTTAATATCGATATAATTTACACCATTATCATACAGGAAATTTTTAATTTTGTCAAAGTCTGAATGTAAAGACAAATCACCATTGAACAACAATAGATTTTTATCAACTAATCCACAGCATCCACCAATAAAACCATAATCGAATTTATTTATGCGCACACTCCCCTTTTCTATTAAAAGAGGTTTTATGTTATCGTGCTGCAAAACGGCGTTATAGACCGATTTATCGTCAGTTATGATAGTGTTATGTTTACAAATACAAACAGAACACTTTGAATAGCCTTGTTTTACGTCAATAATCGGTTTATTGGGCAGATATTTTACAATTTCTTCTGTCAGAATAGACTTGTTACATATAATATAGTCACCAATATCTGCAAAATTCAACAAACAATCATTTGGGTATGGTGATTGTATATTTTCTATAATAACCGATTTCCCACTGTTATTTTCGATAAAGTTACAAAGTTCAACTTGATTTTTATCTACTAAAAATGTAGATTTCCCGACAAAATTGCATAATATATCAGCGTGTTTGCTCACAGGTTTGTCTAAAAGCGGATTTTCTGTTACAGACACAACTTTTATAGACAATTCATCAAAAACGTTTTTAAGAGCGTTGTCGTCAACATCTGCAAACACTATTGCAACTTTGTTTTCAGGAATATTAGTGTTTATTAAAAATCGTTCACTCAATTCATAATCGCCTCAAATGCTTGTCTAATATTTTTTGCAGGTACAATTTCAATTTCTTTGAAAAGATATTTAGGCAATTTTGAATAGTTGTGATAAGGAATAACACATTTTTCAAAGCCTAATTTTGCAGCTTCTTTAATTCTTTGTTCACAACAATTAACTGAGCGAATCTCCCCTGCTAATCCAATTTCACCAAACGCTAAAGTCTTTTCAGGTACAACAACATCTTTAAGGCTTGAAACTATTGCAAGTGCAATAGACAAGTCAGCAGCAGTTTCATCAATTCGAAGTCCACCAATTACATTTGTATAACAATCCATATTTCCAAGGAAATAACCACAACGCTTTTCAAGTACTGCAATAAGCATTGCCATTCTGTTGTATTCAATGCCAGTTGCCATTCTACGTGGATTACCAAAGCCACTTGGTGTTACAAGGCTTTGAACTTCTGCAAGAATTGGTCTAGAACCCTCCATAAGGCATGCTACACAAGTTCCAGATACATTTGTCGGTTTGCCAGAAATAAGCATTAATGATGGATTTTCAACTTCGCAAAGACCGTTATCAAGCATTTCAAATACACCAATTTCATTTGTTGAGCCAAAACGGTTTTTAACTGCTCTTAAAATGCGATATGATGTATTTCTGTCACCTTCAAAATATAAGACACAGTCAACAATGTGTTCAAGAACTTTAGGACCTGCAATATTACCATCTTTATTTACATGACCAACAAGGAAAACAGGTATGTTTGAAGCTTTTGCAGTTCTTGTAAATAAGTTTGTTGATTCTCTTACTTGAGTAACACTACCTGGTGAAGAGTTTAACTCACTGATTTCCATTGTCTGTATCGAGTCAATGATTACTATGTCAGGTTTTTCAGATTGAATATATTCACAGATATATTGGGAATCTGTTTCACATAATACAGAAAGGTTTTCTGTTGAAACTGAAAGTCTAGACGCGCGAAGTTTGATTTGATGTGCAGATTCTTCACCTGATACATATAAAATCTTTAAACCCTCGCCTAAATATTCGCAAATCTGTAAGAGAATTGTTGATTTACCAATACCAGGGTCACCACTTAAAAGAACAACAGAGCCTTTTACAAGACCACCACCAAGTACACGATTTAACTCTTTAAGACCTGTATTATATCTGTGACCTGTATCTGCAGTAATCTGTGCAAGTGGGTATGCTTTGCTACGATTAGAGCCTAGTAGACTTTTTTTAGCAGTTTCTTTAACTATTGTCTTTACTTCTTCATTAAGAGTATTCCACTCGTTGCAATTAGGGCATTGACCAAGCCAACGAGGTGTTTCATAACCACATTCACTACAAATATATACTGATTTAGACTTCTGAGCCATTTTTGACCTCCGAAATATTATAATTTATTATTCCTGTTGCAATTGATAGCGCCATATTATTTTGATATGTTTTATCTTTTAATTGATTCAATTCGCTTTGATTTGATACAAACCCACACTCAACCATCACTGCTGGTTTTGTGGCGTTATAAAGTACATAAATATCTGTTCCTGACTTTTTTATTAAACGCTTGTTATTGGGCTGTAATTGATTTTTAACGGCGTTTTGAATTAGTTGAGCAATTTCTTTGCTTTCTTCACAATTCGCTGAATAAAAGGTCTGTGTGCCCCAAATTCGACTATCACTGTATTTATTCTGGTGAATACTCAAATAAATGCAGTTTTCGTATAATTTCATAGTGTCTGCACGGTTGTGAATATCAGAAACTTTTCGCTCACGAATTGTATTACCTGTTGTGTGTATTGATTTATCAGTATTTCTTATTAAATGAGTTTGATAACCAAATATTGAAAGAATCTCATTAACCTTAAGCGCTATTTGTAGATTAATATCTTTTTCAAATGTGCCATCAACGCCAACTGCTCCCCCATCTTCACCACCATGACCTGCATCAATAATAATTATAGGCAAATTATTGTTTATAATAAGATTAGAAGATGCAAACTGAATTTGGCATATAAGAATTGAAGTAATACACACAAAAATTGCAAGAAATAAAGCTATTAAAGATTTTTTCACAAAATCACCCCATAAAATATATGGGAAGAAATTGAACAATATTATTTTACATTATGAACTTTGAATTTACAAGTAAAAAAATAAAACGCACAGCGTGAACTGTACGTTTTATTGTACCAATATTAAATTTTAAGTTTTTACACACCTATATATAAATCTTTATGGGTAATCGTATTTTACGTGTGTTTCTCCACCTGCAGTGCAAGTAACTTTAATTCTATAGTTACTGAAAACGTTGATAAGTCTTGTTTCTTCAAGAAGAAGCGAAGTGCCAGTGCCTGATTTTGTCCATGTTTCAATAGTTTCATAACTTGAAGATTTTTCCTTTTGCAACTCAATCTTTATGTATAAAGAAGTTGAAACCTTTGATATAAGTGCAACACTTGATGTTGAATTTAATCCACTAATAGTAAATGATGTTGTTACGCTACCAATAGTTGTAAAATAAGGTGTTACATCGTAATCATCTTCAATTATAGCAGCTGAAGAAACAATTGCAAAAGAAGAAAATAACATTGTAAGAATTAAAAGTATGCTTACAGATTTTTTTACATTTTTTACCATTTTTTCACCTCCCCCTAAATACTATGTTTCGTATTTAAAGAAAGGTTTGTTACTATTATTTTATAGTTTCAGCAATTTTTAGTAATTCATCTTTTACTATTGTACTGTGTATTTGATATACATAATCATTCTTATTCCACACAACACAATTATATTCAGTCGCATCATCATAGAAAGTGTATGTTATATCATTAATAGTTATGTTATCTACAATTCCCGATTCTGTATCAAAGTCAACTTCATTTTTAGAAGAACTTTTCATAATATTAATGATTGTTCCACTAGAATCTTTATAGTCAATAATTATAATTTTTGTAGAGATTTGTTTATTGATTAACTCAAACCCTTCAGGTATATAACCAACAGTTATTTCACCATTTACAGAGTTGTCATTTGACTCTGTGAGTTGATATCTACTAAAAATATCAAAGTTATCAATAATATATTCTCTTGAAGATGGAATTACAAAAGCAGTTAACAATAATGCTGACAATACTGCCGCTACCATTAAAACTTTTACAGTTTTTGTAGTAAATCTATGATAACGATTATCACGCATTTTATTAAATAATTTTCTTAACCATTTTGCATGATTTTCAGTATATTCTGCCTCTGGTACTATATCGGGTATTGTTGCAAGCCAGTCATTAAGTGACATTTCACATGCTTTTTCAAATTTATTCATTATTCTCACCATTAATATAATTTACAACAAATTGTTTTCCAAGCATACATCTTTTTCTTACAAGTGGCTTTGAAATGTTTAACAGTTTAGCTATTTCTTCACCTGACATATTATAAACATATTTTAAGTAACAAATATATTTGTAGTCTTCAGGTATTTTATTAAATGCGTCTTTTAATGTAATTTCATCAACAACATCAAAATCCTTTGCAGAAATATTAAAAAATTCTTCTACATCTAAATCTACAATATGTGTAAGATGTTTTTTCTCTTTTCTATATACTATATATATCAACAGCCATGCACTTTGTAACAACTCTTATGAAGTTACATAATTTTTTATCGTCAAAATCATGTGTTATGTTATGAAATTGTTTAGCAAAATACATAAGCACCTCGTGAGCACAATCCTCTGCCGATTCTTTTGTCTTCAAATGGTCTTTTGCTATGTAGAAAATAATGTTGTAGAATTTATTATAGAATGTTTCAAATAATAATTCATCTTCAGGATTCTGAAGTAAAGCAAAATACATAAAAAGCATAAAATCACTCCTTTTTTTGCAGATTATACACTAATTCGACAAATTAATCAACTTTGTTATAAAAAATAAAGCGCACAGTATAAACGGTTATATAAAATCTAGTGGCTTTTTGAAAATTAAAAAAATTTAATACTCAAAAATAAAACGGAGTTTTTATAATGAAAACTCCGTTTTTTCTCTCAAAAATGTTGGTGATGTTTTTTCAAAAAACATGGCTTAAAATAGATATTAGACAGGTATTTTTATATATAAAAATACCTGTGTTCACAATCTGTCATAATATGTTTAAACCAAATGAAACATGGAGGATTTTTAGTCATGAGTAAAAAAAGAACAAAACCAATCATTGATACTATTCCAGGTTATACAGAAAAACAAACAAAATATATTAGAGGTGAAATAACCGACAATGAGGTTAATGGCCAATTCTATAGATGGCTTCTAATTAGTGCTACTAAAATAAATGATAAGGAAATTATGGAAAAAGCAGAAAAGAGAATCGCACAACTTAAGGATGAAGCTGCTGAAAAAAATAGAAAACAAGCCAGAGAACGTATGCATCGTCTATATCGTGGTGAAGCCCCTGTTCTGAAAACAACAAAATCTACTAAATACACTGAACGCCACAAGCAAATCATAAGAAATGAAATAGACCCTAAAAGTGTTCACGGTACAGAACTTGCAGCAATACTCAAAATTGCTCGTGCAATCGAGGATTATAAAACAGAAGCCCTTATAGATAGCATTCTCTCAGAACGACGCGAAGACCAACGCGAGGCTCTTCATCGCAGACTTGATAAACTGAAAAAAGATAGCGATTCAGGGAATACGGTTAAGTATCGAAAAAATGATACTTATCTAGTTGCTGAGGAACTTGCCTTATTAAACAGCGAAATTGATATTGACGAGGTTACAGAAGAAGATATTCATCACATCATAAACATTTGTAAAAAAACTGGTGATAATGAAAATTTGCGTATAGCCGAAATGAAGTTACAGTATAAACAAACTCCAAAATCAGTGTATGTTACCCAAGATGTCAATGAAGCACTTTCAATAATAGAGAAATCTATGGGAACCCATATTACACGTAGAAAAGATTGGTTTAAAGAACAAATTAAAGCCCCGTAAAAACGGGGCTTTAATTTATGTGTACTGATTCAAAAAATCTTTTAATGATTTTGGGGGTTCTTCTGTTGGTTCTTCTTGATAATCAAATTTTGGAATGCTTATTATTTCATCAGACTCAAGCATATGTTTGACGATAATAGAATTATTTAGAATACTATTTGGTGTAATATTAACCTTTTCTACATTATCCGTTAGTACCATTTTATCAACATACTCTATTTCATCTTTACTATAAACAAATGGGTTTGTTTGATAGAAGTTTGTTGGCTTCCATGATTCTATTGTATTTATATCAATTGAATACATGATTCTTTCATGAATTAATGAAGCGTATAAACATTTTGCTCTTAAATGCTTAAATTGATAACCATTGCCAGAGGAATTGATTGTTCCAATTAAATTGTTTAACCCTTCGGTGGTCGCGTTTGTAAAGCGACAGCCGGGATTGAAGTAATTCAATATGTATTGTTTGTATTGTGTGAAACCAACACGTCTTAATGATTTAAATACTTCAAAGCATTTAGCATCAACGTTGTGTTTTTTGCACCATTTTTTATATTCATCCTTGATTGGTGGTGGTAATAACTCTTGCCACTCGTCCCAAATCTTTTCGGCATCTTCTCTACTGCTCTGAACATACATTTCTTCAATAGTTGTATATATTCTTCTTAATAATGCAAATTCTGGAAACGCGTCTGCAACAGTGGCTAGTTTTAATGCTTTTTCGCCGTTGCCACTTTCAAGATTATATGAACTATAATTAAATAATCTGTTGTTTTCACTAATTAGTTTTAATATTTCTTTTGCTTTTGCTTTTTCTTCTTTGTCAACCATGCCCCTTATAAGATTTTTTCTATACTCATAAAGTACAGTTTTGGCTTTTTTTACTTTTTCATTCACATCTTGCATTACATGGAATTTATCTATAACAAAAGTCGCATTTGGAAGAAATGCTGGCATCCAATGCAAATATGCATTGTTCATATCTGTAGTTACCACTTTTATATTTTTATCCCAATCCTTTAATTTCATAATGGCATCTCGAAACTCTTTTTGAGAGTTTCCTTCAAGTATATCTAAAAGGTTGCCGTTTTCAATATCAACCAAGGTGCCACGCATATCGTGAACTATATGCTTTTCATCAATTCCTAAAACTGTTGGAGCAACAAGAGGGTTTTTAGCACGCTCCGATTCAATGCGTTCAATTTCTTGGTTCATTATGTTAGCAATTGTTGTAACCGAAACGCCAGTTCTTTCCTGTATTACTGTGAATGGTTGAAGGAATGACTCAACCTTAATAAACTCAACAAGTCTTTCTGTCATGGTTCCTTCTTCCATGATTCCATCAATTTTAGGAGTGAAACGCTGTCCGCATTTGGTGCAAGTCAATCTAGGTGATTGTGTAATAATCTGAATACACTTGTTGTTTCGTGAGATATCTTTAATTCTTCTTGGACTGTTTCGCCCGGATAATGTAAATGTTTCTTTGTTGTCGCAATATGGACAACCATCGGCTGGTCTCCAATCTTTTTTGACATTTACAAAGAATACAATTAAATTTCCACCATCTTTGGGCACATATACTTTTTCTGTTTTAAAAGCCGGTAAATCTAACGTAGGAGCCGTTTTTAAGTCTTGCTCCACTAAATCATGCATAGTATAAGTTCTCTGCTCGATAGCCATATAAAGCCTCCTTTTTGCTTGTACTGGAAAACGGACTAAACATATTTGTAGTAATGTTATTTATAGGCAATGGTTTCGGTTTTTGTTTGAATATGGTTTTTTGCGTATTAAAACCAATCTTCAAGTAACTCTTGAATTTCCTCTTGCTTGATGCGTTCTTTCCATATATCTATATATTGTTCAACTCTTTGTTTATGTTTTAAATATTTTACACCAGACAAAGAAGGAATAAGTGATAATAAATATGTAATGCGATTCTGCATATATGGAATCATACTGCCTGAACCACCCCAAGAAGATGGTTCTAAAGGTATTTTTTCAAAATCGTCATAATTAGAATTCAATGAAAGAAATTTTAATAGTGCCATTCTTCGCCTATCAGTAGGTAGTTCTGACAAAACACAAAACAGCGAGTTCATAAAATCAGAATCAGCATATTTATTCTCAATACACTTATTAATCCATTCGTTTTGTTTGACAACAACCTCTTCTTTGTCATTCTGGTGCAACACAAATAAATGTTTCACACAGTGTTCAAAATCCCATCGACTGTCTTTAAGCAATGTATAAAGTTTACCAACGATATAGTCAACCTTATTTATATAATCATTTTCTTTCCAAATACCGCTCAGACGGTCCATATAACTTTCATATTTTCTGTATCTATGCTCACCTGATTGAGTAACTTGGTTTAAATAAGCATCAATAAACTCTGGAGATGCTTTAAGCAACTCAATCAAAAATTTCCCATTATAGTCAAAATGTTCTGAATATAATGCACCTTTAAGATATATGCCTGCTAATAATTCTTTGTCAAATGAGTACAAGGAAATCAAGTCTTTTGGCGAAATGTGGTGCGGATTAAAAAGACGTTCAAAATATAAACTAAAAACAAAAGGACTCTTATCGTAATTATCAAGTATTGTACGACTAGCCCTTTCAAAAACGCTTTCATCTACACACATAAACTTTTTTATGTCGTCTAAAGGACGATAGCCTGCTGTTTTTAATTGTATAGGAGGATTAGCAAAAAATGATATAAGTTCACCTATATGTTTTTCTTCTATTTGATTTGCCGGCATTTCAACATAAAAGTGCCATAACCATGTGTTTTTTTGAGTGAAATCATGTTTATCAATTAATGCTTTCACCTCATCACCTGTCATAAAATTAAACAACTTACTTAAGATGTTCGCAGGATAAACATTACAAGGTGTGTCATAACATAAATACAATTCAACTATTTCTGCATACCGAATATCATTTTTGGAAGCGACATCAAAAACATATTTCAAACCAGAAGAGAAACTATAAGAATTATTTTCAATTTCCGTATCTACTTCTTGGGCAATTTGGAACAAAAACTTGTAATCCTCTATAGAATAATCCTTAATTAAATCTTCTGTAATGGCACTTCGGTGAGCACGTTCTTCATCTTGCGTCATTGATAAATAGTCTTTTCTATCTCCATTTATGACAGAATAAACTATGCTTTTAGGCGACTTGATAAATTTATCGATAATTTTATGGTCAAAGTCAACTTTCCCTTTTTCAAAAATCTTTTTTAAATGCTTAACGATTAAGCAATGACACAAATTATCCGTCTGTAATTGAGCAACAATGGACATAACATCACTATATTCTTCTTTTACGATTTTATAATCAATATAATCAGAATTTCCTGTACCATAGTTTTTCAAAGCAAATTCGATTTCTTTTTTATAAAAACCTCTTTTATAAATGCTTTGCAACTCATTTAAAAGCATTTTCCTATACTTTATAACTTCCGTAGTTGCGTTAACCGGTATAGTATAAATCGTAAAAGTATTTCGTCTGCCACCTTCGGTTTTAGATACAACAAAATTTAAATAATATATAGCTACTCTTACAAACAATGCTAACGAGTTGTCATTATTATTAGTTTCTATATAAGTACATAAGTATTCTACTGCTTTTGAAACAGAACAATACTTGAATCTTTCAGAGTCTTTATCTATTCCAAATTCTCGTATAAAAGCAGTATAAACTTCATTAAACAAATCAGGACGTTTTGTGTAATATTCTAACAACAACTCAATAGCCTCAGGCATCTGTTCACAATTGTTGAAACTACATAAAAGTTCAATGATTTCATCGGTAATTTGTATTCCATCATTATTTATTTTAAAATCAATCGTTGCTGCATCAAAATCTACTGGAGATTCATTTTCAACTCTTTCTTGTAATAATAGCAATGTTTCAGTTGGTCTAATCATATGAAAGGCTTTAAAAAATGAAGGGAACCTGTCTTTGTCACTCTTCATTTCATCCCACAATTTATTGATTTGTCCTTCCAAATAACCATGTACAGTTGAATCAGAAAAGACATTAAACAAAATGTTGCATGCCGAAATAGTTCTAACCTTATTAAAATCAAAACACACTTTAATCATTAAATCTAATGGAATTAAATTATTATCGACAAACACATATTTTATTAAAAAGTTACTAAAAGTTTGGTCTGAAATTTTCGTCGCTTTATCATTGCATAAATCCACTATTTCAAGTGAATGTAAATGTTTAATATCTGCTATAAAGTCATCAGTGGTTAATGAAATAGCAGAAAAAACGTCTGACAACTTTTCCAGGTTATCTAAACGTATTGATTGAAGGAACGCAATTATACCTGCAGAATATATCTCTGTTTTACTGCTAGATAAAATATCTTCTAACTGCTTTTCGTAATAATTAGCATATAATTCAGAGGCATTCATTATTGACTCTAATTTACCAGTATCTTTAAGTAGTTTTCCGGCGAGCATAGCAATTCTTGCATTTCCCTCGGCAATTTCTATTATCCTATCTGAATAAAACTTATTTTTTATGCCATAGCAAACCTCCACTAACTTTCGAATTTCTTCATCTTTTAAAGTGCTTATTTTTATTTTTCCAGGTTTTCCATAATCCAAAATCTTTTTAAGAACATCTTGTTGAGCATAATCTCTAACCGTAACAATTATTTTAGCAATTTTTTTCTCTGTATCATTTTGCAAATAATCAAGAACGAATTGTAATCCAGCTAATTCATTAGCATCATCTACAAAAGCTATATATTTTTGATTAGGTTCAATCGCAGTAATGAGGTCTTCATAAATCTCTAATCCATTGCTCTTAATGCATATTACTTTATATTCGTGTTTTTCTTCAAGAATTTTGCACAATTCAATAGAAAACCTTGTTTTCCCAACTCCCGCAGGGCCATAAACAAGTAAAATATCGCTTTTCTTCAATATTTCACTGGCTTCTTCAATTTCTTTTTCTCTAAACATAAAATCCGTGTTTAATGGTGCAGACATTTTATTCTTGTCATGTGTTTGTACAAATGAATCAATTGTTGTAATTTGGCCTGTTCCAATAATTATACCCAACATTTCTTTTGCAATAGTTGGATAATGCAAAAATATTTCATTACCAAGAGCATCCAGTCCAATAATGTTAAGAATTGTTCCCTTTTCATTACAATAATCACGAAGTTTTTTATCTTCACCAGCAGTCAATCTGCCATAAGTATGACAATAAATAATTTCTGCAACATCTTCGCTTTTAACACCTGTTTTTTCACTATCAAAGCACTTCTCTATATCTTCCAAAGCTTTATTGAAAAAATTCGTCTGTTGTGTAGTATACATAACAAATACATATTTATTATCTGCCGTTAAAAAATATGTATCTGGATTGCCTTTTGCAGTTTTGTCACTACCCGTATGCATTCCCAAAGAATATCCGTTCCCATATCCTTTGCAGCATAAATACACATCGCAAAGATTTTGAAAAGCACCACCATCTAATTCGTCTATTTTTCTTTTAATATCCGTAAGTTTCGACATAATAAAATTCTCCCATTTAAGTTTAGTTCTATTATATATCTTTTCTTAACATTATTCAACCTGCTCTATTTTACGAATAATTAAACAACATCTAAACGTTTTATTCTTTTTTTTACATATTCAGGAACCTTACAAAATCTTAAGATTATTATAATTGAAAACACTTAAAAACAGGTATATAATTATATTGATAATCAAATTTGGTGGTGATGGAATGAAATCGAGAATTTTAGTTGTTGAAGACGATGTTTTTCTTCGTGAGGGCTTGTGTGAACTTCTTACAAAAGAAGATTATGAGCCAATTCCTGCCTGTAACTGTGCAGAATGCAAAAGAATTTTTGCTGAAAATACTTTTGACCTTGTAATTCTTGATGTTATGTTGCCTGACGGTAATGGAGTTGAACTTTGCAATTTTATCCGTTCAACTGATACTGAAACACCAATTTTATTCCTTACTGCCTGTGATGAAGAATTCCAGATTGTCCGAGGTCTTGATGCGGGTGCAGATGACTATGTGACAAAGCCGTTTAGACTTCTTGAATTGCTTTCAAGAATCCGTGCGTTACTTCGTCGCAAACCTGCAACCACCACATATAACATTGGTGACATTTCCGTCGATTTTTCAAATATGACAGTCAAAAAAGGTAATGAAACACTATTCCTTACCCCTACAGAATTCCAAATTTTACGTACACTTATGCAGAATAGCGGTGTTATAGTTACAAGAACATCACTTTTGGAGAAAATCTGGGATAGTGACGGTAATTTTATTGACGACAACACATTATCTGTTCACGTGAGCCGACTTCGTGATAAAATCGGTACAGAGCACATTGTAACTGCTCGTGGTATCGGGTACAAATGGGAGGATTGACCTTATGAAAGAACAAATCCTTGTAATAAGTTTAATTCTTGCTATTGTAATCTGCCTTGTTCTGCTCACAATCCATATTATAAACAAAAAGAAAATCCGTAAATTTACAGAAGATATTGACAAATTTATTAAAGACGATACCGTTATAGAAATGAGCACAAAAGATGGTGCTATGGCTCATTTGCAGAATAATATTTTTGAACTTGAAACAAGACTTGTGCAGGAAAGAGAATACACAAAGCAAGAGGCAAAAAATAATACTGAATTTATTTCTGACATTTCCCATCAGTTGAAAACCCCACTTGCAGGACTTCGTCTTTACTGTGAAATGGAGCACAATTCAAATCCGACAAATTATACTGAAAAAGAACTTATACTCGTTGAGAAAATGGAAAAGTTAATACATAATGTATTAAAACTTGAAAAAATCCGTAGCGATACTTATGTAATGAACTTTGAAGAAACTGAAATCTCACTTGTTATTGAAGAACTTAAAGCCGAGTTCTGCACATTGTTTCCACAAAAGCAAATAAATATTAATGGTAAGGGTGTTTTCCGTTGCGACAAGTCGTGGCTTCGAGAAGCATTTGGCAATATTATTAAAAATGCTTGCGAACATACAACCACTGACGGCAGAATTGATGTGATTATTGAACAGACCGAAAAGAGTGTCAGCGTAACTATTGAAGATAACGGTGGCGGAGTGCCTGAAAATGAATTACCGTTGCTTTTCAAAAGATTTCACCGTACCGAAAATGCATCACCAGACAGTGCAGGTATTGGTCTTTCAATTACAAAAGCAATTGTAGAAAAACATCATGGTACAATTATCGTTGAAAATGGCGAAAATGGACTTCGCTTTTCAGTGTGTTTCCCAATAATTGATGCAAACTTAAAACTATAATACCAATCGGGTGCAGTTTATTTGTATCCGATTTTCTTTTCTTACGAAATCTTAAGATAAAAGTCACTTAAATGAAAGGTTGACATTGTATCATAAAGGTACAAAATCAAAAGGAGTGTTTTTATGAACATTATTGAATGTAAAAATCTCACAAAAGAATATTTAAGCGGAGATAATGTTGTCAAGGCGATTGATGATATCACCGTTAGTTTTGAACAAGGCGAATTCTGTGCAATCACAGGTCCGTCAGGTTCAGGTAAATCAACCTTTCTTCATGTTTTAAGTTCTCTTGAAAACGCAACAAGTGGTGATGTTTATTATGGTGATAAAACACTTTCATCATATAATGACAATCAACTTTCAATTCTTCGCCGACGTCGTTTCGGATTTGTATTTCAGGCATATAATCTTGTGCAGGAATTAACAGGCTATGAGAATATTCTTCTTCCTGTTATGCTTGATGGTAAAAATCCTGACGAAGAATATATTAATAAAATTATTGATATGCTCGGCATCCGAGACAGACTTGACCACTTGCCATCTGCACTTTCAGGCGGTCAGCAACAGAGAATTGCTATTGCAAGAGCATTGGCTAACAGACCTGCTATTCTTTTCGCAGATGAGCCAACAGGTAACCTTGACGGTAAAAGTGGTCGTGAAGTATTATCACTTCTTAAATATGTGAGTAAACAGTTAGGCGTTACGCTTATTCTTGTTACTCACGATTTACATGTTGCAGAGCAGGCAGAGAGAATTCTCACTATTGAAGACGGTAAAATTGTGAAAGACACAAAGTCACCTGACAATATGTGAAAAAATAGTGAGAGGTGAAAATTATGAAAAAGAAACTCACTATCAATTCCCTTGCATTGGGGAATTTGAAACAAAGACGCAAACAATATACCATTCTCATTATTGGCATCATCCTTGCAATCGTATTTTCATCAGGTACTCTTTTCTTCATTTCCTGCAATCAGTCTTCAAACGAAGAATTTCAAAGACGCAACATAGGTAATTATTTCGGTTATTATTTTAATCCTCCTGATGCGTTTGATGTTGAGGGTGGTAAAAAAGACGGTTATATTGAAAAATACGGTTACGCTCATATTCTCGGCTATGCTTATACAGATGCAGAAGAAATTGACAAAGGTACACCTATTGCGTGGTTTGACGACAATGCAAAAGACCTTTATTATGTGGCACTTAAAGAGGGTAAATACCCTGAAAACAAAGGTGAAATTGCATTGGAATCAGATGCAGCACTTCGTCTTGGGTTGGATGCAAAGGTCGGCGAAAAAATTTCACTTTCGGTTCTTAATGCAAACGGAACAGATTTTAGTACAACTGCAACAGAGAAAACATATAAAATCGTTGGTATTCTTACAGACAAAAGAAAAAATCTTGAATATTATGATAACACCGTTCCTACAATCCCAGCAGCATTTGTAAGCGAAAAAGAAGTAGTTGATATAGGTGGTAAAGAAATTTTAGCTTTATATTTCAACCCTACAAAAGAATCACTTGAAAACACTATAAAAATACAAGACGGTGAATACACCTACATAAATACTGTTTTTGAACAGGAATTCTTATTTAAATTCTATGATACGATAAGAGAACAAACAGGTAAAGATGGTATTACAGACATTATTACAAATGTAACTTCTCATTATTACAACACCAACAGTCAGGTGCTTAACTCGTCTATTCTCACAATCACACTTACTGTTGTGCTTATGATTGCATCCTGCATTGGTATTATCAACGCATTTTCGACTAATCTTCAGGAAAGACGCAAACAGATTGGCATGCTTCGTGCAGTTGGTGCAACAAGAAGACAAATTATCAATATTTTTGGCAGAGAGACTTTTATAATCGCATTGATTTGTGCCCCAATCGGTGTTGCAATTTCTTATTTTGGTGTAAAACTTTTTGCAACAATTATGGGTGAAGATTACATTTTTATTCCTGATATGAAGGTCCTTTTCGGTAGTGCAGCAATAAGTATTGTTTGTGTTATGCTTGCTGCAATGATTCCACTTTTCAAAGCATCAAGAATTTCGCCAATGCAGGCAATAAGAAATGTTGAACTTACTCGCAAAATGAAACGCAAGAAGATTAAAACACAGAAAGAATTTAATGTTCCTAAACTTCTTGCAAAACGCAGTATAAAGTTCTATAAAGCAAAGCAAGTTGGTGTCAGCATTATTCTTGCTCTTACAATTTTTATGTCCTGTTTCGGTTTATCTGTATTAAAAACAGAAATGAATGACAGTATGTGGAGTGTTTTTAACGCTTCTGATTATACTATAAGAAGAAATCTTTATTCAGCTGCTGTGCATGGAGTTAACTATCCGAATATGGACAAAAAGATACCACTTAATATGGTTCAGGATATTCTTGACTACCCCAAATTTACCAATGTGCGTGGATATAAAGAATGTGTTTCATATTTAACTGTTGACGAATACTCTGATTATATGACATTAATTGACTTTTTAGCAATGGACCGTTATTGGTCAAATACAGACTATACCAAAGACGAACTTGAAGGATTAAGTTTCGATGAGCTTTGCGACCTCTGGCTTACTGGTGAAAGTAATTATTATCTTGAGCTTAAAGAAAAATCAAATTCACAACAAGAACTGTTCCGAATGGATATGATTGGATATGATGAGCAGATTCTTGAAAAGTATGAAAACCAATTTGAAATTATTGACGGTAAAATCAATATAGATAAACTCAATTCGGGTGAAGAAATAATTCTTGTAGCCAAAGAAGAAATCGGGTTAGCAATTTCATTCGGTAAAGATAATATTGTTGACTCTTACGGTCTTCGTAATCTTGCCGTTAATCCTGATAAGTTTGACCACAGCAAAATATATGCCCCTCAGAAACTTGACTATAAGGCTGGAGACACAATACATATCCGTACAATCAATTCAGATGCTACGGAAGTTCCGTCAAATGACTATTTGATACCTGGAAACGTAACTGTTTATGACAAAGAAGTTAAAATCGGTGCCATTGTAAGACCGTTCGGTTTTGACCAAAGAGATATGTATTCTCCCGGCGATTTGGGTGTTATAACAACCACAGCAGGATTAGAAAAAGTTGCAGGTACTCATATTGATTATGAACGCTTATTTATAGATTATGACGGTACTCTTGATGATGACGCTGATACAGCAGCAACCGGCTATCTTGAATCTTTGGTAGCGGGCAATTTTGAAGCACAGTCAGGTTATGCTCACGACAAAGAACATCTGTCATATATGAGAATACTTATAATCTCATTACTTGCTATTGTGATTCTTTTCTTCTCAATATGTGCAAGTATTGTAAATAATGCTCTTACTGCAAAAATCCGTGAAAGCAAAAAGGAAATCGGCACACTTCGTGCAGTTGGTGCATCTGTAAAAGAGATTACAATGTCTTATGTGCGACAACTTTTTTCAATGTTCAGTTGGGGTTGCGGCATTGGCTTTATCGCATATATTCTTACACACGTTATTGCTATGAGTATAAATGAAAATCTTGGGCTTTCATTTGAAGTATGGCCTGCAGTAATAATTTGTGTACTGCTTTTCTCAATGTGCAGTCTTAACCTTTACCTTAAAATCAAAAAGGAAATGAAAAACAGTATTGTTGACAACATAAGAGAGTTATAAGGAGTGGAAACTATGAAAAAAATTATTACACTTCTTCTTTGCTTGGTTTTTATGCTTACCCCCGTTTCTGTTTTTGCAACAGATGGTGAAATGGAAAAAGAAATCGTAATTGATAACTCAACACCACGATTTATGGTGACAAGTTATAAAGTTTCAAATGACAGTATTTCACCCGATTCAAAAACTGAACTTCAAATTACGTTTAAAAATTACAGTTCAACAAAAGCACTTTACAACATAAAACTCACATTATCTGACCCAAGTGGTGAAATCATCACAACGGGAATGCCTACAAAGTTTGTGAAATCCGTTTCTGCTGGTTATACATATACCTGGACTGTTGAAGTTATGGCTACAAACACCGCCACAATCGGTGCACACGATTTACAAGTATCGGCGGAATATGAAGACAAAAACTACAACTCATATTCTTCAAATGATACTGTAAGAGTAAATGTGCGTCAGCCTGTTGAATTGAGTTATAGCGGTGCAATTCTGCCTAAAAAAGTTATTCAGGGCAACACACAAACAGTTGCAGTTGAACTTATGAACACAGGCAAAAGCACACTTTACAACTGCACTCTTCTTTTCGAGGTTGATAAGATGCAGAGTGGTGGGAGCACATTTGTTGGTAATATTGAACCCGCAGCAAGTAGTACAGGTACTGTAAATCTTCGTATTGATGATGACGCTTTAGGCGAAGTCAAAGGTAAAATCACAATCACCTATGAAGATGATTACGGTGAAAAATACGAAGAAACCATTGATGTTTCAACTGTAATTGAAGAAAAGGTTGAACAACTTACCACAGACAAAGATGATGAAAAAGAAAAGAAAAATCCGCAATGGTGGTTATTCTTGCTTTTAGGTCTTGTTGTAGGCGGTGCACT
>JAZLBG010000077.1:0-27458 GCA_045613585.1 Candidatus Fimenecus sp.
ATGAGAAGTCTTATTGATATTCGTGAGCTTACTGTTGAGGAAATTGATGAGCTTGTGAAGGTTGCTAACGATATAATTGATAATCCAGCTAAATATAGCGAAAAATGTAAAGGTAAAATTCTTGCAACTCTTTTCTTTGAACCTTCAACAAGAACAAGACTTAGTTTTGAGTCTGCAATGTTGAATCTTGGTGGTAATGTAATTGGATTCTCCGATTCAAAGAATTCATCTGCTTCTAAAGGTGAAAGTGTTGCTGATACAACAAAGATTGTAAGTGGATATGCTGATATTATTGCAATGCGTCATCCTAAAGAAGGTGCACCACTTGTTGCTTCAATGAATACTGATATTCCAGTAATCAATGCCGGTGATGGTGGTCATAATCATCCAACTCAAACTCTTACTGATTTGTTGACAATCAATAGAGAAAAGGGTGGATTTAATAATTTAACTATTGGTTTATGTGGTGACTTAAAATTTGGTAGAACGGTTCATTCTCTTATCAGTGCAATGTCAAGATATGAGAACGTAAAATTCATTTTGATTTCACCAGATGAATTAAAAATTCCTGATTATATCAAACAAACTGAGCTTGATGCAAAAAATCTTGAATATGTTGAAACAACATCACTTGATGATGTAATTGGTGACTTGGATATTTTATATATGACTCGAGTTCAGGGAGAAAGATTTTTCAATGAACAGGATTATATCAGATTGAGAGATAGTTATATATTGACTCCTAAAAAGCTTGAATCTGCTAAGGAAGATTTAATAATTATGCATCCACTGCCAAGAGTTAATGAAATTCCTGTTGCAGTTGATAACGATCCACGTGCTTGCTATTTTAAACAAGCAAGATATGGTAAGTTTATTAGAATGGCACTTATTATGAAGTTGTTGGAGGTAGAATGAGTATGATTATTGGACAAATTAAAGATGGAATTGTTCTTGACCATATTACTGCGGGTAATGGAATGATACTTTATAATCTCCTTGGGCTTGATAATTTAGATTGTCAAGTAGCTCTTATTCAGAATGCTGAAAGTGCTAAAATGGGCAGAAAAGACATCATTAAAGTAGATAAAGTAATCGATATTAATTTTGATGCTTTGGGTTATGTTGACCCTGGTGTTACAGTTAATATTATAAAAGACGGCAAACTTGCAAAAAGAGAGAATATTGATATTCCTGAAAGAATTGAAAATGTAATAAAATGTAAAAATCCTCGTTGTATTACGACTGTTGAGCAAGAATTGCCACATATTTTCACATTAAGAGATAAAGAAAATAGAGTTTATCGTTGTCTTTATTGTGAAAGTAAAGCTAAATAAAAATTTGTACAAAAAAGTTGCAAAATTTCTTTAATTTTTTGGCAAACGATTTTGCTACTTTAATTGACATTAAATAACAAAATATATTATAATATTTGTGTCAAAAATTAATATTACCGTGTAACTGACGGAATCAAGTGGAGCACCACAGAGGAGCACGGGATGTTTTAGCCGACCGTCTGGGCAGTTCTATTTGTTATATACAGGATAGGACTGTCCTTTTATATTTTTTGGAGGTAATTATGAAAAAAGTTGGTATTGTAATGGGAAGCGATAGCGACCTTCCTATCATAAAAAAAGCTACTGCTGTTCTTGATGATTTAGGTATTCCATATACAGTTAACATCTATTCAGCTCATCGTACACCTGAACAAGCTCGTGATTTTTCTGTTAATGCAAGAGCTAATGGATATGGTGCAATTATTGCAGCAGCTGGCATGGCGGCTCATCTTGCAGGTGCAATTGCTGCTAATACAACATTACCAGTTATTGGTATTC
Source organism: Candidatus Fimenecus sp. (assembly GCA_045613585.1). Lineage (GTDB taxonomy): Bacteria > Bacillota > Clostridia > Oscillospirales > Acutalibacteraceae > Fimenecus. The sequence continues at coordinate 1,833 of JAZLBG010000077.1, forward strand.
CTTGCGCTTCACAGTACCTTGATGGTATGGATGCTCTTCTTTCAACTGTACAGATGCCATCAGGAATTCCTGTTGCAACAGTTGCGATCAATGGTGGAGCTAATGCAGCGTTACTTGCAGCACAAATTATTGCTGTTGAAGATAAAGAACTTGCGGATAAGCTTGATAAAATGCGTAAAGATGCAGCGGAAGTTGTTCTTAAAAAAGATGCAGACGTTATGTCTAAATTGAATTCATAAATTATTTTATTAACATAAAGGAGCTACAATTATGGAAAAAATTTACACAGGTAAAACTAAGGACGTATTTAAACTTGATAATGGCAACTGTCTTCTTAAATTTAAGGACGATTGCACAGGTAAAGATGGTGTGTTTGACCCAGGCGAAAATTCAGTAGGCCTTACAATTGATGGTGTTGGTGATGTTAACCTTCGTATGTCAATTTATTTCTTTGAAAAAGTTAATGCAGCAGGCATTAAAACTCATTATGTAAATGCAAATCTTCAAGATACAACAATGGAAGTTCTTCCTGCTAAAGTATTCGGTCATGGTCTTGAAGTTATTTGCCGTCATAAGGCAGTTGGCAGCTTCATCCGTCGTTATGGTGATTACATTGAAGAAGGCGCTGACCTTCCAGCATATGTTGAAATGACATTTAAGAACGACGAAAAGGGTGACCCACTTGTTATTAAGGATGCTCTTGTTGCTCTTGGCGTTATGACTGACAAACAGTATGACGATATTAAAGAAATGACACAGAAAATTACTCAGATTGTTGCTGATGATCTTAAAGAAAAAGGTCTTGTTCTTTATGACATCAAATTTGAGTTTGGTTATGACCCAGATGGCAATGTAATGCTTATCGACGAAATCGCATCAGGTAATATGCGCGTTTACAAAGATGGCAAATACATTGATCCAATGACACTTTCAGAACTTTTCTTTGCATAAGGAGTAAATAAATGGGTGGTTTTTTTGGCGCTGTCAGTAAAAATGATACAGTTTTAGATGTGTTTTTTGGTACTGACTATCACTCTCACCTTGGAACTCGTCGTGGTGGTATGGCTGCATACGATGAAGTTATGGGGTTACAGCGAAAAATTCATAAAATTGAAAATTCTCCATTTAGAACAAAGTTTGAAAATGTTTCAAACCAAATGAAAGGTAATGCAGCGATAGGGTGCATCAGTGACTCTGATGCACAGCCGTTGCTTGTACGTTCAAAACTTGGTTTGTATGCAATTTGTATTATTGGGTTAATCAATAATAAAGAAAAACTTGTTGAGGATTATTTATTCTCAAATGGTGGTCATTTTGGTGCTATGACTAACGAGGGTATTAACTCTACAGAATTAGTTGCTGCAATGATTAACCAAAAAGATAGTTTTGCTGAAGGAATTGCATATGCACAAAGTTTAATTGAAGGTTCTACTTCAATCTTGATTCTTACAAATCGTGGAACTATAATTGCAGCACGTGATAGAATGGGTAGAATACCAGTTCTTGTCGGATGTTGTGATGATGGATATTGTGTTTCTTTTGAAGATTTCGCATATAAAAAACTTGGTTATGCAGATTATAAGGAACTTGGTCCTGGTGAAATTATTGAGATTACATCTGATTCTTTTAAAACATTGAAGGAACCAGGAACAGATATGAAGATTTGTGCTTTCCTTTGGTCGTATTATGGCTATTCAACATCTTGCTATGAAGGTATTAATGTTGAAGTGATGCGTTATAAAAACGGTCGCATTATGGCTAAAACGGATAAAGAAAACAATGTTGCTCAGGATATTGACTATGTGAGTGGAGTTCCTGATTCAGGTACTCCTCATGCAATTGGATATGCAAATGAAAGCGGAATTCAGTTTGCTCGTCCTTTTATCAAATATACACCAACATGGTCAAGAAGTTTTACTCCTGCAAATCAGAGTGAACGTAATCGTGTTGCTAAAATGAAACAGATTCCGGTACATGATTTGATTAAGGATAAAAAGTTACTTTTTGTTGATGACAGTATTGTAAGAGGTACACAGTTACGTGAAACTGTTGAATTCCTTTACGAAAATGGGGCAAAAGAGGTTCATATTCGTTCTGCATGTCCACCCATTATGTACGGTTGTAAGTATCTTAATTTTTCTCGTGCAACATCTGATATGGAATTGATTGCTCGTAGTACTATTGTTGAACTTGAAGGTACGGATGGGTTTAATTACATTGATGAATATATTGATTCTTCAACTGAAAGAGGCAAGAAATTAAGAGAGGCTATTTGTGAGAAATTACACTTTACATCTCTTGAATTTCAGTCTATTGATGGTGTAATTGAGGCTATCGGTCTTCCGGCTGACAAGGTATGCACATACTGTTGGAACGGAAAACAATAAATATTATTAGGAGAGTTTAATATGGAACATAAAAATTCTTTTTCTGCTAGCTATGCAGCTGCAGGTGTAGATATTACTGCTGGTTATAAATCAGTTGAGTTAATGAAAAAGCATGTTGCAAGAACTCGTAACGAGGGTTCTGTGGATGATGTAGGCGGTTTCGGTGGTTGTTTTGACCTTAGCTGTATTGCTGGAATGGAACATCCTATTTCTGTTTCTGGTACTGATGGTTGTGGTACTAAAGTTAAATTAGCAATTCTTATGGATAAGCATGATACAATCGGTATTGATGCGGTTGCTATGTGCGTTAATGACATCATTTGCGTCGGTGCAAAACCATTGTATTTCTTAGATTATATTGCTTGTGGCAAAAACGTTCCTGAAAAGATTGCTGAAATTGTTGGCGGCGTTGCAGAAGGCTGTGTTCAGTCAGGTTGTGCACTTATTGGTGGTGAAACAGCTGAACATCCTGGTTTAATGCCAGAAGAAGATTATGACCTTGCTGGTTTTGCTGTTGGTGTTATAGATAAACCTAAAATGATTGATAATAGCAAAATGGCTGAAGGTGACATTGTAATTGCTCTTCCTTCAACTGGTATTCATTCTAATGGTTTTAGCTTATGTCGAAAGGTTTTCGATATTGATAATAATAATCCTGAACTTTATGTAGAACGTGAAGAGTTAGGTGGAAAGAGTATCGCAGAGGCTTTGTTAGTTCCTACAAAGATTTATGTTAAGCCTGTTCTTGCTCTTCTTGAAAAAGTTAATGTTAAGGGAATTTCTCACATTACAGGTGGTGGATTCTACGAAAATATTCCACGTTCTATTCCAGATGGCTTGTGCGCAAAGATTGATAAGTCTGCTGTGAAGGTTCTTCCTATTTTTGATGTTATTGCTAAATGGGGAAATATACCTGAACGCGATATGTACAATACATATAATATGGGCGTTGGTATGAGTATTGTTGTACCAGCCGATGAAGTTGAACTTTCTCTCTCAATTCTTAAAGAAAACGGCATTGACGCTTATGTAATTGGTGAAATCATCAAAGGCGACGAGAAGGTGCTTTTATAATGTGTAAGAGAATAGTAGTTCTTGTTTCAGGTGGCGGCACAAATCTTCAGGCACTTATTGATGCTGAAAAAAGGGGAGAGCTTGGTTGCGGAAAAATAACTTGTGTTATTGCCTCAAAAGCAGATGCTTATGCTCTTACACGTGCTGAAAATAATGGAATTAAAACAAGAACACTTATTAGAAAAGATTATGCCGATATAGCGTCATATAGTTGCGCTATGAGAGACATTCTTATTGAGGAAAAGGCAGATTTAATTGTGTATGCCGGTTTTATGACTATTCTTGATGAGAATGTTTGTGATGCTTTTCAAAATAAAATGATTAATGTGCATCCTGCTCTTATTCCTTCATTCTGCGGAAAAGGTTTTTATGGTTTGCATGTGCATGAAGAAGCATTAAAAAAAGGCGTTAAAGTATCCGGTGCAACTGTTCACTTTGTAACTGCAGAATGTGATGCAGGACCAATTATTTTGCAAAAATCAGTTGAAGTTATGGATGATGACACACCGGAAATTTTACAGAAGAGAATTATGGAGCAGGTTGAATGGAAAATTCTTCCAAAGGCTGTGCAATTTTTCTGTGATGATAAAATAGTTGTTGAAAACGGAAAAACATATATTAAATAATCGGAGGATATTCAAATGGAAATCAAGTCACTTGAATGCGAACTTAATTCACTTCCTTACCACGGTAGAGGTATTATTATTGGTAAAAGTGCTGATGGTAAAAAAGCAGTTACTGCATACTTTATCATGGGTCGAAGCGTAAATAGCCGTAACAGAGTTTTTGTTGCTGAAGGCGATGCAATGCGTACAAAAGCTTTTGATGAATCAAAGATGACTGACCCTCATCTTATTATCTATTATCCAGTAAGAGTTCTTGGAAACAAGACAATCGTTACAAATGGTGATCAGACAGACACAATTTACGAGCTTATGGATAAACAGATGACATTTGAACAGGCTCTTCGTACACGTGAGTTTGAAGATGATGCTCCAAACTACACACCACGTATTTCAGGTATCATTCATCATGAAAATGGTGAAATGAATTATGCAATGTCAATTCTTAAATCAGCAGATGGTGATGGTTCATCATGTCAGAGATATACATATGCATACTCAAACCCACTTCCTGGAAAAGCAAAGTTCATTCACACATATAAATGTGATGGTGATCCGCTTCCAAGTTTTGAAGGTGAACCCAAAACACTCACACTTCCTGATGTTGACATTGATACATTGACTGATATCATTTGGAAAAACCTTAATGAAGATAATAAAGTTTCTCTTTTTGTAAGATACATTGACCTTGAAACTGGTAAATTTGATTCAAGAATTGTAAATAAAAATATATAAGGAGATTAAAAATGAAAGAATTTGAACTTAAGTATGGTTGTAACCCTAACCAGAAGCCATCAAAGATATTTATGGAAGATGGTTCAGAGCTTCCAATCGAAATTTTGAACGGAAGACCAGGATTTATTAATTTCCTTGATGCATTTAACTCATGGCAGCTTGTAAAGGAAATCAAAGATATTCTTGGTATGCCTGCTGCTACATCTTTTAAGCATGTTAGCCCAACATCTGCTGCAGTTGGTGTTAAACTTCCTGAATCACTTAAGAAAGCATGTTTTGTTGATGATATTGAAGGTCTTGATGAGTCTCCACTTGCTTGCGCTTATGCTCGTGCTCGTGGTACTGACAGAATGTCATCATTCGGTGACTGGATTGCCCTCAGTGACGAATGTGATGCAACAACAGCAAAGCTTGTTGCTCGCGAAGTGTCCGATGGTATCATTGCACCTGGTTATTCAGATGAAGCTCTTGAAATCCTTAAGGGTAAAAGAGGCGGTAACTATAATATCGTAAAAATTGATGCAGATTATGTTCCTGCTGTTCAGGAAAAGAAGCAGGTTTTCGGTATTACATTTGAGCAGGGTAGAAATAATTTCAGAATCGATGAAGACCTTCTTTCAAATATGGTTACTGAAAATAAGGAATTCCCTGAAGAAGCAAAACGTGACCTTATAATTGCTCTTATTACACTTAAATATACACAGTCTAACTCTGTTTGCTACGCATACGATGGACAGGCTATTGGTGTTGGTGCAGGTCAGCAGTCAAGAATTCACTGTACAAGACTTGCAGGTACAAAGGCTGATACATGGCACTTACGTCAGCATCCAAAAGTGCTTGAATTACCATTCCGTGATGATATTCGTCGTCCTGACAGAGATAATGTTATTGATGGATATATCAATAAAAATGAAGAAGATGTGTGCGCAGATGGAATCTGGCAGAAGTATTTCAAAACCCAGCCAGAACCACTTACAGCAGAAGAAGCAAGAGCATATCTTGATACAATTACAGGTGTTTCTGTTGGTTCAGATGCTTTCTTCCCATTCAGTGATAACATTGAAAGAGCTCGTAAGAGTGGTGTTTCATACATCGCAGAGCCAGGTGGTTCAATTCGTGACGATGTTGTTATTGATTGTTGTAATAAGTATGGTATTGCAATGGCATTTACAGGAATGCGTTTGTTCCACCACTAATATTTGAGGTTTGATATGAAAATAATGGTTGTAGGTGGTGGCGGTAGAGAACACGCTATCATCAAAAAGATAAAAGAAAATAAAGAAGTTACAGAAATCTTTGCATTACCAGGAAATGGTGGTATTGCAGCAGATGCTACTTGTGTAGAAATCGGTGCTACTGACATTGATAAGATTGTATCTTTTGCAGTTGATAATAAAATTGATTTTGCTGTTGTAGCTCCCGATGATCCTTTGGTTCTTGGTTGTGTTGATGCACTCAATAATGTTGGCATTAAATGCTTTGGTCCTAAAAAAGATGCTGCAATTATTGAAGGTAGTAAAGCTTTTTCAAAGAATTTGATGAAGAAATATAATATTCCTACAGCAGCTTTTGAAATTTTTGATAATGCAGAAGATGCACTTAAATACCTTGAAACAGCTCCAATACCAACTGTTGTTAAGGCGGATGGTCTTGCACTTGGCAAGGGTGTTATTATTGCAATGACACGTGATGAAGCTGTTGAAGCGGTTAAATCAATTATGGAAGATAAAATCTTCGGTGAAAGTGGTAATAACATTGTTATTGAAGAGTTTTTAACAGGACCAGAAGTTTCTGTTCTTTCATTTACAGATGGTAATGTTGTTGTTCCAATGATTTCTTCTATGGACCACAAGCGTGCATTAGATAATGATGAAGGTCTTAACACTGGTGGTATGGGTACAATTGCTCCAAACCCATATTATACAGACGATATTGCAAAAGAATGTATGGAAACAATTTTTATTCCAACAATCAATGCTATGAAATCTGAAGGAAGAACATTTAAAGGTTGTCTTTACTTTGGACTCATGATTACACAAAATGGACCAAAAGTTATTGAATATAACTGTCGTTTCGGTGACCCTGAAACACAGGTTGTGTTACCACTTCTTGAAAGTGACTTACTTGATATAATGATGGCAGTTGAGAATGAAAATTTGACTGAAGATATGGTTAAATTCTCTGATAAATCTGCATGCTGTGTTGTTATGGCGTCAAATGGATATCCTGTAAAATATGATAGTGGATTCAAAATTACAGTTGATGATGATTTTGACGATAATCTTTATGTTGCAGGTGCTAAACTCAATGGTGATGATGTTGTAACAGCTGGTGGACGTGTGCTTGGTGTTGTTGCTGTTGAAAACAACCTTGTTACTGCTATCGAAAAATCATATTCATCAGTTAAAAAAGTTCATTTTGATAATGCATTTTATAGAAATGATATTGGTGCAAAAGCACTTAAGGTATTAAAGGAGGGAAAATAAGGATGGTTTATCGTATATTTGTTGAAAAAAAGATTGGCTTGGATAATGAAGCAAAAGGCCTTCTCAATGAAGCAAAAAACCTTCTTGGTATTGAAAATTTAGAAAACATTCGTCTTTTCAATCGCTATGATGCAGAAAATATTACAGAAGAGTTGTTTGATTATGCTGTGAAAACTGTTTTCTCAGAGCCACAGCTTGATAATACATCAAATAATGTTGATATTCCTGATGCATATGTTTTTGCAGTAGAAGCACTTCCAGGTCAATTTGACCAGAGAGCTGACTCTGCTGCTCAGTGTATTCAAATTATTTCTCAGGGTGAACGTCCTATCATCCGTACTGCAAAAGTTTATGCTCTTTATGGTAATTTAACAGAATCTGATATTGCTTCTTTCAAAAATCACGTAATTAATGCAGTTGAAAGTCGTGAAGCATCTCTTGTTTTACCTGAAACTCTTAAGGTTGAATATGCTGCTCCTGAAACAGTTGCTACAGTTGATGGGTTTATCTCTATGGACGAAGATTCACTTAAAGTTCTTCTTGATGAAAAAGGTCTTGCGATGGATCTTGATGACCTTAAGTTCTTACAAGCATATTTTAGAGATACAGAGCATAGAGATCCTACAATTACTGAAATTCGTGTTGTTGATACATATTGGTCTGACCATTGTCGTCATACAACATTCTCAACTCACATTGATAATGTACGTATCAATGACCCAGCAGTACAGGCTGCTTATGAGCGTTATCTTGCTGCGAGAGTTGAAGTTTATGGTGAAGAAAAAGCTGCGGCTCGTCCACAGACTTTGATGGATATTGCTACTATTGGTACAAAGACACTTAAAAAGCGTGGACTTCTTCCTGAACTTGACGAGAGTGAAGAAATAAATGCTTGTTCTATCCATGTTACAGCAACTGTAAATGGTGAAGATCAAGATTGGCTTCTTATGTTTAAAAATGAAACCCACAACCATCCTACAGAAATTGAACCATTCGGTGGTGCTGCTACTTGTATTGGTGGTTGTATCCGTGACCCTCTTTCAGGTCGTGCTTATGTTCATCAGGCTATGCGTGTGACAGGTGCTGGTGACCCAAGAAAGACCATTGCTGAAACTTTAGATGGTAAACTTCCACAGCGGAAGATTTGTCAGACTGCAGCCGCAGGTTATTCTTCTTATGGTAACCAAATTGGTCTTGCAACAGCACATGTTGCAGAAATTTACCACGAGGGCTTTGTTGCAAAACGTATGGAATGTGGTGCTGTAGTTGCTGCAGCTCCTGCTTATAATGTACGCCGTGAACGTCCTGCTCCTGGTGATGTAATTGTTCTTCTTGGTGGACGAACAGGTCGTGATGGTATCGGTGGTGCTACAGGTTCATCAAAGAGCCATAATATGAAGTCTCTTACAACTATGGCTTCTGAAGTTCAGAAGGGTAATGCACCTGAAGAAAGAAAAATTCAGAGACTTTTTCGCAATGCAGAAGTTACTCGTTTAATCAAACGTTGTAATGACTTTGGTGCAGGCGGTGTATCTGTTGCTATTGGTGAACTTGCTCCTGGTCTTCAGATTGACCTTGATGCAGTACGTAAAAAATATGAAGGTCTTGATGGAACAGAAATTGCTATTTCTGAATCTCAAGAACGTATGGCTGTTGTTGTTGCAGCTGAAGATGCAGATAAATTCATTGCTTTTGCTCAAGAAGAAAACCTTGAAGCATATCGTGTTGCAGTTGTTACTGAAGAAGAACGCATGGTAATGAAATGGAAGGGTAACACTATTGCTAACCTTAGTCGTGCATTCCTTGATACAAATGGTGCAATTAAACATACTGATGTTACTGTTACAGAAAAAGACCTTTCAGTATTAAGTAAGGCAATGTACGGTTCATTACGTGAAATGGCATCTGACCTTCGTACAGCAAGCCAGAGAGGTCTTGTTGAACGTTTTGACTCAACTATCGGTGCAGGTAGTGTTATTATGCCTTATGGCGGTAAGCGTCAGCTTACTCCTGCTCAATCAATGGCTGCAGTGTTACCTATACTTCCAGGCCAGGAAACAGATCAAGCAAGCGTATTTAGCTGGGGTTGTGACCCTGACCACCTTTCTGTTGATCCATATACAGGTGCTCATGCATCAATTTACAATTCTGTTGCAAAGCTTGTTGCTGCAGGTTGTGACTATAAACTTGCATATCTCACATTACAGGAATTCTTTGAAAAACTCAAAACAGAGCCTGAACGTTGGGGTAAACCATTTGCAGCACTTCTTGGTGCCCTTGATGCTCAGCTTGAATTAAGTGCTGCTGCTATCGGCGGTAAAGACTCAATGTCAGGTAGTTTCCTTGATTTGGATGTACCTCCAACACTTATTTCATTTGCTATTGCTCCTATTAAGAAGCAGGATGTTATCAGTCCCGAATTCAAAGAAGCAAATCATCCTGTATATCTCTTTGGAGCAACAGATGATAGTGCAGATAGCCTTAAAGCTACATGGGAGGCATTCCATGGTCTTTGTAAAGAAGGAAAGGTTAAGGCTGCTTGGGCGGTTGAACATGGTATTGGCGAAGCAGTTATGAAGATGTCTTTCGGTAACAATATCGGTTTTGCTTCATCTGCTGACCTTAAAGAAAACTGGCATCTCGGTATGTGGGGCTTCCTTGTTGCTGAACTTAGTGAAGATGTAGAAATTCCAGGTGTAATTAAAATCGGTGAAACTACTGATGAACCAGTAATTAAACTTGATGATGATATTGCTACAATTCAAGAACTTTATGAATTGCATACAGCAACTCTTGAAGATGTTTACCCAACAAAGGCTAAAGAAGATAAATCTGAAATTCCTACATATTCTTTCGATGGTAAATGTAGTGCTTCTCCTGCAAACAAAGTTTCTAAACCTAAGGTGCTTATTCCTGTATTCCCAGGCACAAACTGTGAATATGACTCTGCTCGTGCAGTTGAAAAAGCAGGTGGTGAGGCTGAGATTTTCGTAATTAGAAACCTTACTGCTGAAGACGTTGCAAGAAGTGTTGAAGGATTCTCAGCAAAGGTAAGAGAAAGTCAGATTATTTTCATTCCTGGTGGTTTCTCAGGCGGTGACGAGCCAGATGGTTCAGCTAAGTTTATTACAGCATTCTTCCGTAACCCTGCAGTTAAAGAAGCAGTTACAGACCTTCTTGACAACCGTGATGGTCTTATGTGTGGTATCTGTAATGGTTTCCAGGCACTTATTAAGCTTGGTCTTGTTCCATACGGAAAGATTATTGATACTGATGAAAATTGTCCTACACTTACATTTAATAACATCAGTCGTCACCAGAGTAGAATTGTTCATACAAGAATTGCATCTACAAAATCTCCATGGCTTAGCCTTATGAATGTGGGCGATGTTGTGAATGTTCCTATTTCTCATGGTGAAGGTAAGTTCCTTGCTTCTCCAGAGCTTATTGCTGAACTTGCTGCTAATGGACAGATTGCAACACAGTATGTTGACCTTTATGGTAATGCTACATCAGACATTAACTTCAATCCAAACGGTTCATTGTGTGCAATTGAAGGTATTACTTCACCAGATGGTCGTGTATTCGGTAAGATGGGTCATAGCGAACGTATTGGAGATGGTCTTTATAAGAACGTTCCGGGTGAATATGATATTCGTATGTTTGAAGCGGCTATTAAGTATTTTAACAAATAATACAACAAAAATAACCCGAGGCGTTACGCTTCGGGTTATTGATTTTAATAATTAGTTATATTATAATTAGGTGAGGTGATTATATGGCAGTAAGATTAAATGATAATAAGGAAATTGTTGAAAAAGTGAAAGCAGGACTCAAAGTGAAAGATGGATATTGTCCTTGTAGATTGCAGAAACTTCCTGAATATAAATGTATTTGTGAAGAATTCAAACAACAAATAGCTGATCCTGAATTTGAAGGTTATTGCCACTGTAAACTTTATTATAAATCTAAGGATTAAAAAAAAGATGCTATGTAGAGTTACATAGCATCTTTTAAATTTAATCTAAATTGCTAACATGATAACTTAAAGTCATTAAACTATCACTTAAATGAACATTTTCAACTGCTACATCAGGGTAATCCGCTGAAATATCATAATGACTAAAATTCCAGAAACCTTTAATACCAAGTTCAACAAGTTGTGGTGCTAATTCTTTAGCAGCTACGCTTGGAATACAAAGGACAGCAACAGTAGGGGTGTTATCTTTGCAGAAATTATATAATCCATCAGTATGACGTATAGGTAATCCGCGAAGCATTTGTCCCGAAAGAGCTTTATTACGGTCAAATACACCGATTACATTAAATCCTCTTTGTTCAAATGACATATGTAATGCAACCGCTTTACCAAGATTACCTGCACCAATTAATATTGCTTTTCTATTACTATTTACGCCAAGAATATTACCGATTTCATTATATAAACTTTCAATATTGTAGCCGTATCCCTGTTGACCAAACCCGCCAAAACAATTTAAATCTTGACGAATTTGAGATGCAGTAAAGCCCATTTTCTCTGACAAATCTTTAGATGAAATTCTTACAACACCGTTTTCTTTAAGTTCACCTAAAAATCTGTAGTAGCGGGGGAGTCGCTTAATGACAGAAATTGATACACCATCATTTCTACTCATAGTTTTCACCCCTTAAGAAAGCTTTTTAACAGTTTCCATTACGTAGTCACCGAAATCACTACATGTAGCACCATTGTCACGACCTGTGATTATAAGTTTCTTTTCTTCAAACATACAAATATCAAGTGCTCTTTCAAGTAAATCAGCTTCTTTTTGTTTACCGATATGTGAAAGAAGCATAACTGTTGCACGAAGCATTGAGCATGGGTCAGCATATTGGCCACGACCTTCACGAATCATACGAGGTGCTGAACCGTGAATAGCTTCAAACATTGCATATCGCTTACCAAGATTAGCACTACCAGCAGTACCAACACCACCTTGGAATTCAGCAGCTTCATCTGTAATAATATCGCCATAAAGGTTAGGAAGAATAAATACCTTAAAATCTTTTCTTCTCTTTTCATCAATAAGCTTAGCTGTTGTGATATCAACATACCATTCATCAGTAATAATTTCAGGGTATTCTTTACCAACTTCTTTACAAATTCTTAAGAATTTACCATCAGTTGTCTTAATAACATTAGCTTTATTGATAATTGAAACTCTTTCTTTTCCGTTTCTCTTAGCATAATCATAGGCAATTTTTGCAATTCTTTCTGAACCTTCACTTGTTGTAACAACAAAGTCCATAGAAAGTTCATCAGTTACATTAACACCTTTAGAACCAACTGCATAAGCACCTTCTGTATTTTCACGGAAGAAAGTCCAGTCAATACCTTGGTCAGCTACTTTAACAGGACGAACATTAGCGAAAAGGTCAAGTTCTTTACGCATAGCTACATTAGCACTTTCAATGTTTGGCCATGGGTCGCCGGCTTGTGGTGTTGTTGTAGGTCCTTTAAGAATTACATGACATTCTTTAAGCTCAGTAAGAACATCATCAGGAATTGCTTTCATAACAGCGACACGATTTTCAATTGTTAGACCATCAATAACTTTAAATTCGATTTTACCCGCTTTTACATCATCTGCAAGCATATATTCAAGTACTCTTGCTGATTCTTTTGTGATAATTGGACCAATACCGTCACCACCACAAACACCGATAACAATTTTATCGAGATTATCAAAATCAACAAAATCCTTAGTTGCTTTAATTTTTTCATTTCTTGCAAGTTGTTCTCTTACGAGAGCTTCAAACTTAGCAACAGCTTCTGCAATCTGTTTTTCCATAAATTTTTTCTCCTTAAAATGATTCTTTAGTATAATTTAACAAACCACCCGCAAGAATAATATCTTTCTGACGTTGTGAAAGGTCATATTTGATTTCATATTCTTCCTTTGTTGTAAGATTTACAAGTTTAGCAGGCTGATTATTGATAATCGAATTTTTAATTCCTTTAAGTGATAATTCATCACCTTGTGTAATTTTGTCGTAATCATCAGGATTAGCAAAATTAAGAGGAAGAATGCCAGCGTTAATAAGGTTTGCACAATGAATACGAGCAAAAGATTTAGTAATAACTGCTTTTACTCCAAGATAAAGAGGAACAAGGGCAGCGTGTTCGCGAGATGAACCTTGTCCATAGTTTGCACCACCAATTACAATACCTTTGCCTTCAGCCTTAATTCTTTCTGGGAATGTTTTATCGCAAACACCAAAGCAATACTGTGAAAGAAATGGGATGTTTGAACGATAAGGGAGAATCTTCGCACCTGCTGGCATAATGTGGTCAGTTGTGATGTCATCACCAACTTTAAGAACTGCTTTTGCAGTAATATCTTCACCCATAGGCTCACTTGTTGGGAATGGCTTAATGTTAGGGCCATACATAACTTCAACATCTTTTGCTTCTTCTGGAGATGCTGGCATAGCAACCATATTATCATTAATAATGAACTCATCTGGAAGTACAATTTCAGGGAATTCACCTAAATCACGTGGGTCTGTAAGATAACCTGTAAGTGCAGATGCTGCAGCTACTTCAGGGCTCACAAGATAAATACCCGCATCAGCAGTACCTGAACGACCTTCAAAGTTTCTGTTAAATGTACGAAGTGACACGCCAGCAGAGTTAGGTGACTGACCCATACCAATACATGGACCGCAAGCACTTTCAAGAATACGAGCACCAGCATCAATCATATCAGAAAGTGCACCATTCTGTGAAATCATATTAAGCACCTGCTTTGAACCAGGTGCAATTGAAAGGCTGACTGCAGGATGAACTGTATTACCTTTAAGGATTGCAGCAACTTTCATCATATCAAGAAGTGATGAGTTTGTGCATGAACCAATACAAACCTGGTCAACTTTAATTTTTCCAATTTCTGTAACTGATTTAACTCTATCAGGCATATGTGGGCAAGCAGCCATTGGCGCTAACTCCGATAAGTTAATGTCAATAATTTCATCATAAATAGCATCTTCATCCGCTTTAAGTTCAACCCAATCTTCTTCACGACCCTGAGCCTTTAAGAAAGCTTTTGTAATGTCGTCAGAAGGGAATACAGATGTTGTGGCACCAAGTTCAGCACCCATGTTTGTAATTGTAGCTCTTTCAGGTACTGAAAGTGTAGCAACACCTTCACCACCGTATTCAATGATTTTACCAACGCCACCCTTAACAGTCATAATACGAAGTACTTCGAGAATAACGTCTTTAGCAGCAACCCAAGGGCTGAGTTTGCCTGTAAGATTAACTCTAACCATTTTAGGCATAGTAATATAATATGTACCGCCACCCATAGCAACAGCAACATCAAGACCACCAGCGCCCATAGCGAGCATACCAATACCACCACCAGTAGGTGTATGGCTATCAGAACCAATCAATGTTTTACCTGGCTTGCCAAATCTTTCAAGATGAACCTGATGACAAATACCGTTACCTGGTCTTGAAAAACGAATGCCGCGCTTTTTAGCAACACTTTGAATAAATCTGTGGTCATCAGCATTTTCAAAACCTGTCTGTAATGTATTGTGGTCAATATAAGCAACTGAAAGTTCAGTTTTAACCTGTTCAATTCCCATAGCCTCAAGCTCAAGATATGCCATAGTTCCTGTAGCGTCTTGAGTCAATGTTTGGTCAATTTTAAGGCCAACCTCACTGCCGGGCGTCATATCACCGCTGACAAGGTGAGATTTAATAAGTTTTTGTCCGATTGTCATACCCATTTGAATCACTCCTTGGACTTTTTCATTTTTTTAACAATCTTTTATAATTCTATTATATTGTTATAATTTTGTCAATATATTTACATACATTAAAAAGTATTTTTTAACAAAACATTGATATTAAAAATAAAGTATGGTACAATATTTTGTAGTTTGGCATAAATAATTTTTGTCTGTCTGGTTAAAATAATTTTAAATTTTTCTGGACGTGATATTATGTGCACTTACTTTGATAATTTTACTATATCTACTAATCCTGAGTCAACTCAGCAAAGCTATTTATCTGATAATGAAAGTGATGTTTTACAAAACACAGAAATTACTGATAATGGTGCATTCTCTGTAACAAAAAACGGGAAGTACATTCATTGTCTTACAATAATAGGGCAGATAGAAGGTCATTATACTCTCCCTCCAAATAATAAAACCACTAAATATGAACATGTTATTCCTCAACTTGTTGCTGTCGAAGAAAGCGATGATGTTGATGGCTTACTTATTATACTCAATACGGTCGGTGGTGATATTGAGGCAGGGCTTGCTATTGCTGAATTAATTTCAGGAATGAAAAAACCTACAGCATCATTAGTACTTGGTGGAGGCCATTCAATAGGTGTGCCACTTGCGGTATCGGCTGATAAATCATTTATAGTTCCAACAGCTACAATGACTATACATCCAGTAAGAATGAATGGATTGGTGTTAGGTGTTCCACAAACACTCTCATATTTTGAACAGATGCAAGAACGAATTGTTAGTTTTGTTTCCGGCAATTCTAAAATTCCATCTGAACGTTTTCGTGAATTAATGCTTTCAACTGGTGAATTAGTTATGGATGTTGGCACAGTTCTTGATGGCGAAAACGCTGTTAAAGAAGGCTTAATAGACGATATTGGTAATTTAAAAGATGCAATGGCATATTTATATTCTGAAATAAAAAAATAATGGAGTTGATTTTATGTCAATTATTAAAGCAATTATACTTGGTATTGTTCAAGGGGTTACCGAATTTTTACCAATTTCTAGTAGTGGTCATTTATCTCTATTTCAGCATTTTTTGAATGTTGATGGTGAAGGCTCATTACTATTTTCTGTACTTCTTCATTTAGGTACATTGATTGCAGTATTTATTGTATTTCATAAAACAATATTCGAACTTATTATTGATGCTCTGGGACTTATTAAAGACATTTTTACAGGCAAGTTTAATTTTAAGAAACTTGAAGGTAAAAAGAAAATGCTTGTAATGTTTGTCTTCTCTTGTTTACCACTTCTTTTATTATTAATTCCAGTTGGAAACGATATGAAACTTATGGATGTTCTCGGTGGACTCTCTGAGGATGAAAGCATTCTTGTTGAAGGATGCTGTTTCTTGTTCACAGGTGTTCTTCTTCTCACATCTACATATATTTCAAGAAAAAAGACTTTAAACAGAGAAGTGAATACACTTGATTCATTTGCAATTGGTATTGCACAGGTATTTGCAGCGGGTTTTCCTGGTATTTCTCGTTCAGGTTCTACAATTTCAACAGGTATGATTTGTGGAGTATCAAAAGAGTATATGGTTGAATATTCTTTTATACTTGGCATTCCTGCAATCATAGTTGCAAATGCTGTTGAGTTGAAAGATGCTGTTAAAACAGGTGCAGAACTTGATTTATTACCTACAATAATTGGTGTTATTGTTGCTGCTATTGTTGGCGTTGCTTGCATCAAACTTTTACAATGGATTTTGAAAAAAGACATGTGGAAGTATTTTGGATTTTATTGCCTTATAGTAGGTGTGTTCACAATTGTTTGTAGTGCTTTAGGAATTTAATTTGGAGATGTTAAAATAAATGGCTAATCAAAGAAAAACAAAAACAACGCAAAATAGAAAAACTAAAAAATCAAATAATGGATTTGTAATGAACAAACAACTATCTGCTATTATTATGTTTGCTTCAGGTCTTTTATGGTTTTTTATAGCACTTATTGACGCTGATGGCGCTTGGGGTGGTATTCGAACCATTTTGTTTGGTATTTTTGGCTTTTGCACCTTCATATTCCCATTACTTTTACTTGTCACTTCTGCTTTTATGGCATTAGATAAAAACGATAGTAAATTCACCTCAAAAATTACTTTAATCACAGTTATTGTATCTTTATTATGTGGTGTAGTTCATATTTTTCAATGTAATCCTGAAGATACATATTTTGTTGCAATAAAAGAAGCTTTTAATGTATTCTACATTGATGGTAATATGCTTGGTGGTGGTGCATTCGGTGCAATTATTGGCGGTATTATTCTTGCTTTTACAGGTGGTAATGTTGCCGCATCACTCGTTATAGAGTTTATAGCTTTATTTATTGTAATAATGATTTTTACAGGCCTTACTCTTGGCAATCTTATAAGAGGTATTTCAAAGCCTGTTAAAAAAGTTGGTGAATTCACGAGCGAAAAAATTAATGAATATGGTGAAAAGGCAGAACAAATTGTTGAAGAACGAAAAAAAAGAAAAGCTGAGTTTAACCCTGATGTTGATTTAGGTCCTGACCCTGACGAAAACGCGAAACCATTAACTTTTGAAGATGACGAAATTGAAGATTCAAATGAATTAGTTTCATTTAGCGATATAAAGAACAATAAACAAGATATCGAAAAGGTTGAGCAAGAAAAAGTAATCAATCTTGATGATATTATTAAGAAAAGCATTAAGATTGAAGAAGCTGTTGTTGAAGAACAAAAGATTGATGAAGTTAAAGAAGAATCAATTGAAGAATCAGAAGAATCTGAAAAGAGAGTATATCTTTTACCTCCAATTGATTGTCTAAATATGCCGAAAGAAAGTAACACATCTAATCTTGAGGCTGAACTTAAACAAACTGCAAAAAAACTTGAAGAAACTCTCAGTAGTTTTGGTGTAGAAACAAGAACCGTTGGTATCTGTTCAGGACCATCAGTTACACGATATGAAATTCAACCTGCGGCAGGTGTGAAAATCAGTAAAATTACAAATCTTTCTGATGATATTGCATTAAATCTAGCTGCATCAGGTGTTCGTATTGAAGCTCCAATTCCTAACAAAGCTGCTGTTGGTATTGAAGTTCCAAATAAAAATCGTAGAATGGTTACAATGCGTGAAGTTGTTGACCAACCTCAATATAAAAACGCTAAATCAAAATTAAATGTTGCTCTTGGTAAAGATATAACAGGTGAATTTGTATATTCTGACCTTGCAAAAATGCCTCACTTGCTTATTGCAGGTACAACTGGTTCAGGTAAATCAGTGTGTCTAAATTCAATGATTGTTAGTATTCTTTATAATTCTACACCTGAAGAAGTTAAGCTTTTAATGATTGACCCTAAACAAGTTGAGTTCACAATTTATAATGGTATTCCACATCTTCTCGTTCCTGTAGTTTCTGACCCAAGAAAAGCATCTGGTGCACTTGCTTGGGCTGTAACAGAGATGCTTACACGTTATAAAACTTTCTCAGAAAACAGTGTTCGTGATATTTCAGGCTATAATAGCATTTGTGAAAGTCAAGGCAAAAAGAAAATGCCACAGATTGTAATTTTTATTGATGAGTTATCCGACCTTATGATGGCTGCTCCAAACGAAGTTGAAGATTCAATTTGTCGTCTTGCACAAATGGCTCGTGCAGCTGGTATGCATCTTGTTATTGCAACACAAAGACCATCAGTTGATGTTATTACAGGTATTATTAAAGCAAATATTCCAAGTAGAATTTCTCTTTCAGTTTCATCACAAGTTGACTCTCGTACAATTATAGATTCAGTTGGTGCAGAAAAACTTCTTGGTAATGGTGATATGCTTTATTATCCTGTTGGTATTCCAAAGCCAATTCGTGTTCAAGGTTGCTTCCTTTCAGATAAAGAAGTTGAAAACGTTGTAACTTATATTAAAAATCAGGCACAATCTATTTATGATGATGATGTAATGAAAGAAATTGACAAAAATGCTGCAAATACGGGTGCAAAGAAGAAGGATGTTTCTGCATCTGATAGTGATGGCGGAGATGGACCAGCTGATGAAATGCTTCCAAAGGCTATTGAAGCTGTTATAGAAGCACAATCGGCGTCAACAACACTTCTTCAAAGAAAACTTAAGCTTGGTTACGCAAGAGCAGCCAGAATTATTGACGAACTTGAAGAACGTGGCATAATTGGTCCATATGAAGGTGCAAAACCTAGAAAAGTATTAATTACAAAACAACAATGGTATGAAATGAACGCTTTAGCACAAGGCGGTGCAGACAAACCATATGGAGAAGATGAAGAGGATTCAAGTGAAGAATAATACATTTTTACCTGTCTCAAAAGTTGATATGATTAATCGAGGCTGGGATGAAGTTGATTTTGTTTATGTATCAGGTGATGCATACGTCGACCATCCCAGCTTCGGCGTGTCTATAATTACCCGCGTGCTTGAAAATGCAGGTTACAAAGTTGGTGTTATTTCTCAACCTGATTGGAGAAATAACAATGCATTTAAAGTATTTGGCAAACCTAGACTTGGGTTTATGGTGTCATCTGGGAATATCGATTCAATGGTAGCTCATTATACCGTTGCAAAGCGAAAAAGAAGCACTGATGCATATTCTCCTGGTGGTAAAATGGGATTACGTCCTGACCGTGCAGTTATTGCGTATTGTCAAAAAATACGAGAAATCTATGGTGAAGTGCCAATAATTATTGGTGGTTTAGAAGCGTCTTTACGTCGCTTTGCTCACTATGATTATTGGGATGATGCAATAAGGCCATCTATACTTTTCGACTCTGGAGCAGATTTAATTTCTTTTGGTATGGGTGAAAAACAAACTGTTGAAATTGCCAATCGTCTTAATAATGGTGAAAGTATTAAATCGTTAACTGACATTAAAGGAACATGTTATGCAGTTCCTGTTACTGAAACACCCTATAAAGGCGTTGAATGTCCATCATATGAAAATGTCTTATCATCTAAAAAAGAATATGCTATTTCATGCCGTATTCAACAAGATGAACAAGACCATATTCGTGGCAAAATTATTAAACAACGCCATGGTAAAATGATGCTTATTCAAAACGAGCCAATGGAACCACTCACAACAGAAGAACTTGATAATGTTTATTCACTTCCATTTATGCGAACATACCACCCTATGTATGAAAAAGATGGAGGAGTTCCGGGAATAATTGAAGTTGAGTTTTCTATCACTCATAATCGTGGTTGTTTTGGTGCATGTAATTTCTGCTCAATAGCATTTCATCAAGGCAGATATGTTACATGTAGAAGTAAAGAATCGATTATAAAAGAAGCAAAACTTTTAACTGAATTAAATGGTTTTAAAGGCTATATTCACGATATTGGTGGACCAACTGCAAACTTTAGAAGAACTTCTTGTGATGTTCAGTTGAAAAATGGCTTATGCAAGGGTAAAAAGTGCTTGGCACCTAATCCATGTCCAGCATTGGTTTCTACTCATGAAGAATATCTGCAAATTCTTCGTGAAATTCGCAATCTTCCAAAAGTAAAAAAGGTGTTTATTCGCTCTGGTATTCGTTATGATTATATGTTATGCGATAAAAATGATGAATTCTTTAAAGAATTGGTTAAACATCACGTTAGTGGACAATTAAAAGTTGCACCAGAACATTGTTCAGCAACTGTTCTTGATAAGATGGGTAAACCGCATATAAAAGCGTATAAAGAATTTTCAAAGAAATACTTTAACTTTACTAAATCAATTGGTAAAGAGCAGTATTTAGTACCATACCTTATGTCATCACATCCAGGTGCAACATTAAAAGATGCAGTTGAACTTGCTGAATTTATACGCGACGAAAAACTTCACCCAGAACAAGTTCAAGACTATTATCCAACTCCAGGCACTATTTCCACTGCTATGTACTACACTGAGCTTGACCCATATACACTTGAAAAGGTTTTTGTTGCAAAAAATCCTCATGATAAAGCATTACAACGTGCTTTAATGCAATATTTTAATCCTAAAAACTATGATTTAGTGTATGAAGCTTTAAAAAAGGCTGGTCGTTCAGATTTGATTGGCACTTCTTCAAAATGTCTTATAAAACCTAAATTAAACGACAAAATAAATACAAGAAATCAAGTGAATCATAAATATGACAAAAAGCGAAAAAGCAATATACAAAAGCGGAAGAAAAAATAAAACTGCTTATCATTTTAATATTTTTACAAAAAAGCAACGAAAATTAATTGCATATATTTTAGCTTTTTTAATTTTTGCAATTTCTGTATTTTTGTTAGAAATTACAGACACTATTTCACTAAACCAAATAAAAAATACTTTTGGTGCTATTGATGGCGTAACCCCCGTTGACAGTGATTTCGCCATTTATTATCTTGATGTTGGTCAAAGTGACTGTACTATTGTTACTTGTGATGATGAAGTACTTATGATTGACTGTGGCACATTAAATCAGTTAAATACAATTCGTCAATCATTACTTTCTCTAGACATAAAGAAAATCGATTATATGGTTATATCGCATCAACATGATGACCATATGGGAAGTGCAACAAAAATAATTAATGATTATAATGTTGAAAATTTAATTATGCCCAGACTTACACAATCAAACAATGTTACTAGTAAAACCTACAATGTTTTAATTAATACCATCAATGATAAGAATATTACTAAAATCCCAGCACAAGATTGCAAAGAATTTATGATAGGGGAAGCACGGGTTGAAATTCTTTCACCAAATAGTCAAAGTAATAATTTGAATAATATGTCAGTTGTTTTGAAAATTACATATGGTGAAACAGAATTCCTTTTTCAAGGTGATTCTGAATCAAAAATTGAAAATGATTTAATGCGTGCTGACTATGATATTGATGTCGATGTTTTGAAAATAGGTCATCACGGTAGTAAAACATCAACAAGTAGTAAATATCTTGAAGCAACAAGTCCTGAAATTGCTGTTATTTCTTCTGGCTATGATAATAATTATGGTCACCCTAATGGAGAAATACTAAAAAGACTAGATGGTTCTGAAATTACAACTTTCATTACTTCACTTAATGACGATATTGTGATTTCTAGTAATGGTAAAAAGATTTCTGTTAACACACAGAATAGTTAATATGTATATAATTAAAAATAATTGAAAAAAACACTTGCATTTATAAAGTGAGTGTGATATAATTTTTCAGCAATTCGCATGTGCGGTGATTTTATTGGCATTGCATACAAGGTATGTCCCATTAAAAGTTGACCCGTGCAGAGGATATAAATAAGGAGGAAAAAATCATGTCAGTAGTATCTATGAAACAGTTACTCGAGGCAGGTGTTCATTTCGGACACCAGACAAGAAGATGGAACCCAAAAATGGCTGAATACATCTTCACTGAAAGAAATGGTATTTATATCATTGACCTTCAGAAAACAGTAAAAAAACTTGAAGAGGCTTACAAAGTAATTAAAGAAGTTGCTGAAAACGGCGGCGAAGTTCTTTTTGTAGGCACAAAGAAACAGGCTCAGAGCTCAGTTAAGGAAGAAGCAATGCGTTGCGGTATGCCTTTCGTTAATGCTCGTTGGCTTGGTGGTATGCTCACAAACTTCTCTACAATTAAGCAGAGAATTAAGAGACTTGCTCAGCTTAAGGCTATGCAAGAAGATGGCACTTTTGACCTTCTTCCTAAGAAGGAAGTTGCTAAGTATGAGCTTGAAATTGAAAAGCTCGAAAAATACATTGGCGGTATCACAGAAATGAAGAAGCAGCCAGCTGCTATGTTCATTGTTGACCCAAGAAAAGAAAAGATTGCTGTTGCAGAAGCTAAGAAACTTGGTATTCCTGTAATTGCTATCGTTGACACAAACTGTGACCCTGATGATGTTGACTACGTTATCCCAGGTAATGACGACGCTATTCGTGCAGTTAAACTTATTGCTGGTGCAATGGCTGATGCTATTATCGAAGGCAGACAGGGTGAACAGATGGAAGTTGTAGCTGAAGAAGCTGCAGAAGCAGTAGCTGAAGAAGTTGCTGAATAATTAAGTTTATTATAGCCCGTGGCATTACCGTTACGGGCTCTTTTCAAAATATTGAATATTTGGAGGAAAAGAAAATGGCATTTACTGCAAAAGACGTTCAGGCTCTTCGTGAAAAAACTGGCGTTGGTATGATGGATTGTAAAAAAGCGCTTGTTGAAACAGACGGCGATATTGAAAAGGCAATTGAAATTCTTAGAGAAAAAGGTCTTGCTTCAGCTGCAAAGAAAGCAAGCCGTGTCGCTGCTGAAGGTGTAGTTGCTGCTTACAGCGACGCTACAGCAGGTGCTCTTGTTGAAATTAACTGTGAAACAGACTTCGTTGCTAAGGGTGAACCATTTGTTAACCTTGCAGCTAAAGTTGTTAAAACAGTTGTTGCTACAAAACCAGCAGATGTTGATGCTCTTCTTGCTACAAAAGCAGTTGATTCAGACAAAACTGTTGAAGAAGAAGTTCAGGAAGTATTCCTTGCTCTTCGTGAAAATATGAAAGTTCGTAGATTTGCTCTTGTTGAAGGTCATACAGCAACATATATCCATGCAGGTGGCACAGTTGGTGTTATCGTTGCATTTGATGTTGACGATGCAACAGCAGCAAAAGCTGAATTTGATGCAATGGGTAAAAACGTAGCTATGCAGATTGCAGCTATGAACCCAGAATATTTATGCAAAGCTTCAATTTCTGATGATGAACTTGCTAAAATGAAGTCAATCACAATTGATAGCGCACTTAATAAGCCTGATTCACTTCCAGTTCCTATTCTTAACAGCATTATTGAAGAAGCAATCGCTGATAAGAAATGGAGTGAAGAAGACGCTACTATTTATCAGGGTCTTGACCAGAAACAGAGAAAGAATTTCGTAAACTTCATTTCAAAAGAAGCTTACGCTACAATGGCAGAAATTGCAATTGCACATAAAGCAGAAATTTCTGAAAACAAAATTTTCGTTGGTCTTGTTCAGGGTCGTCTTTCAAAACAGATTAAAGAAGTTTGTCTTCTTGAGCAGACATTCGTTCGTTCAGACCTTTTTGATGGCGATGTTAATGGCTATGTAAATTCAGTTGCTAAAGAACTCGGTGCTGACATTAAGCTTACAAGCTTTGTTCGTTTTGAAAAAGGCGAAGGCATTGAAAAGAAAGAAGATAACTTTGCTGCTGAAATTGCAAGCATGATGTAATTGCTTTAAAGTTTATAAAAGCGTACAGTTTATACGGTTATATAAAATCCATTGGAGTTTTAAATAATAATTCACTAAAAATTGGGATTACGCTTTAAATTCTAGTGGAGTTATTATTCATTAAAAATTAATACCTGAAACAAACTCTAGTGGAGTTTAGGACAAAACGAAAGAAAGGACCCATTAATTAATGGGTCCTGTTTGCTATTTGTCTTAGTATTTAAGTTAATAAATGGATATTATTAAACGAAAAGAACATAAAGTTTGTTTTTATTGACTTTGTATTCTATTTAGTATATAATCAGGTCACACCTTGAACGAGGTTAAGCGTTCAACGCAGTGGGTTGGTAGCCATTCGTGTTAAAATTTAATACAACTCATTGCTAGACCAGAACATTAACTAATTCGGAGTTACCTATTTTACAGGTAACTCCTTTTATTTTTTTAAGGAGATTTATATGAATAAACATTATTTAATCGATTATGAAAACATTAAATGCTTTAAGGAACTTGTTGATAATAGTGGGGATAGTAAGCAATATCTATTCTACACAGATAATTGTCCTAATATCAACATTGATATTGTATCGAAGTTCAAGAATATGGAATTCATCAAAGCAGTTAAAGGTAATCAATCATTAGATATGTGTCTATCTTCATATACAGGTTTTTTGATTGCAAACAATCCTGATGAAGAATATTTCATTGTATCAAACGATTGCGATTATGACACTATAATCAAATTTTGGAGAAGTAAAAATATCAAGATATCTAAAGTCATTCAAACGCCTGAGAAAGTAGAACACAACGCATTAATCATACAAAACTTACGCAACGCCGGAATGCCATTAGATAAAACAGGAGAAATAGCATCAATAGTGGCTAAATTATATCATCAGAAAAATGGTAAACAGCAAATATATATTGCACTAATCAAAAAATATGGAAGAATAAATGGTGGAGAGTATTACAACACAATAAAAACAGTGATTTAATTTTTATGTGGTGCAAAACAGTAAAGACTAAGGTAATGAAATATCTTCCTTTATATAATAATCGAAAAAAACAACAAAATGTGACAAGAAAATAAAAAATAGTGCAGCAGTTAATACCACTACACTATTTTACAAGAAATTATAATCTTAAATCGTCTTCTTTTCTTTGCTTTTTGTCGTTGATGTACCAAGGAATACCGAAACCAAGTGCACCGCCTACAACAAGACCTAAAAGCAAGAATAACCACCATTGCGGATTTTTCTTTTCTTTTTCATCATCTTTGTCTGTGGTAAGTTGTTCAACCTTTTCTTCAATTACAGTTGAAACATCAATGGTTTCTTCGTAT
>JAZLBG010000078.1:0-11218 GCA_045613585.1 Candidatus Fimenecus sp.
AAGAAGTTCTTCGTTAAGTTTTACGATTTCACCTGTTGCACAAGCTTCAGCGCGAAGAGCTTCTGTCTGTTCTTCTGAACCATCAATCCAAACAATATTGTCTGGTTTAACAAGTTCAACCTGTTTGTCAATCCATTCAAGAATTGACTTGTTTTTTGTGAGTGCCATATACATGTTCGCTCCTTTATATAAATTCATTTTAATAACAAAATAAGTCCATACTTACCTATTTTAATTAATTATATAATAAAATACAATATTTTTCAATAGTTAAAATGTTAACAATTTACCCCTGAACTATACTCTTTTCTGTGTATTATATATACAATTAATGAATATGGTCAATTTGCATAGTCTTTTTCAATGTCTGCAGTTGCTTTGCCATTCAAATCCATTTGGGCAACAGTACCCTTTAAAAATTCAAAATACCCCTGAGCGCCAACCATAGCACCATTATCACCGCAAAGTGACAAATCTGGTAAATATAAGTCCCAGCCCTTTTCTTCGGCAAGCTTTTCCATTCTGCTACGAAGCACAGAGTTTGCCGAAACGCCACCTGCAAGGACAAGTGTTTTTTCATTGTGCATTTCCATAGCCTTAATGGTATTATCTGCAAGGCAATTTACAACGACATTTATAAAAGATGCTCCTACATCAGCAGGATTTAAATCTTCACCTTTTTGTGTTGCATTATGCACAAGGTTGATTACATTTGTTTTAAGTCCTGAAAAGCTGAAATCTAAAGGACTACCATCAACGCGAGGTTTTGGGAATTTATACTTTGTATTATCCCCATTTTTTGAGATTTTATCAAGATTAACTCCACCGGGATATGGAAGTCCCAATGTACGAGCAGCCTTATCCATAGCCTCACCTGCTGCGTCGTCACGAGTACGACCAACCACTTCAAAATCGGTATAATCATTCACCTTGCAAAGAAGTGTGTTACCACCTGACACCACAAGGCACATAAATGGTGGTTTTAATTCCTTGTGAGTAATGTAGTTAGCCGCAATATGTGAGCGGAGATGGTGTACTGGTACAAGTGGCTTACCACTTGCAAGGGCAAGACCCTTTGCATAGTTGACACCCACAAGCAAAGCACCGATAAGACCCGGAGCATAAGTCACCGCAATAGCATCAATATCATCTAACGTGCAATTAGCATCTCCTAGTGCTTTTTCTACTACCCAAGAGATATTTTCAGTATGTAAGCGTGATGCGATTTCAGGCACAACGCCACCAAACACCTTATGCTTTTCAATTTGTGTTGAAACTACGCTTGACAGTACATTTCTGCCATCTTCAACCACCGCAGCAGCAGTTTCGTCACATGAACTTTCAATTGCTAAAATTTTCATAGTTATTCCTCTATATAATAAGTGTAAATGAGGGCATCTTCTGTTGGTTTTGAGTAAAAGTTTTTACGCTCACCAATTAACTTGAACCCGCATTTTTCATATAATTTTATTGCATTTTCATTGGATTTTCTCACCTCGAGAGTAATGAAAAAGGCTCTCTCGGCTTCACTTTGCTTAACGAGATGATTTACAAGGATTTTTCCGTAACCTTTGCCACGGCAAACCCCATTCACTGCAACATTTGTTATGTAAACCTCGTTGCAGATATTGTTAGCGCCGATATATCCAAGTAATTTCTCACTGTCACGAAGCACATAAAACCTTGCAGTTTCGTTAGATAACTCGTCCCTTAATGAGTTTTCACTCCACGGCTCGGAAAAGCACTCGTTTTCCAATTCTGCGATTTCAGTAATATCATTTTCCGTCATTTCACGGATAACAACTGTATTCTGACTTCTTTGGAGAATTTGTGAGAACTGACTTTCAAGCTGTTTTGCACATTCTTCGTAAGCCTCAATGGGTCTGCCGTATGGGTCAGGCACATTCAAAACCACAATTTTATTCTCGTCACAATGTTTTGAAAGAACCGCTTTATGGGTCTCACTCATACAGAAAAACAAATCAGTTGTAAGCAGATGTTCAGGATTAATATTTCTTGCCCTATGGTCGGAAATATCAACTCCACGCTGTGACGCTACAAGAATTGAGTTTATGCTGACTCCATCTCCGGGGAAAGCACCAACACCGGCACTACCTACTTCAATATCAGTTATTTTATTGTCGTTAAGATATTTTTTGAAAAGTCCCTCTGCTAAAGGGCTTCTGCAGGTGTTACCACTGCAGATAAACATTATTTTTTTCATTGTGTAACCTTTCTTGTCTCCCCTGAAAGGGGAGATGTCACGGAGTGACAGAGGGGTTAAACACTTGTAAAGCTGTCCCCATTCTATCACTTATGACTTTATCTATTTCCATACAAACTCCTTCAAAATTTGTATTTACATCATAGTTTGAAAATCGTATAACTTCAATACCAAAATCATTTATTGCATTTGTTCTTCTTTCATCATAGTTCATACCCTCGTCAGAATAATGCTGACTTCCATCAATTTCAATTACGATTTTTGCTTTTGAACAATAAAAATCAGCAATATAATTACCAATTACGCGTTGTCTATAAATCTTGATTGGATATTCTTTTAAAAAACAAAACCATAATCGTTTTTCTTGTTCTGTCATATTTTTACGCAGTTCTCTCGACTGTTCTTTGAGTTTATGATTGTAACCAGTGAATTTATAGTCTTTCATTTTTACCCCTCAGTCTCACTGTGTTCGACAGCTCCCCTTTCAGGGGAGCCAAGTAACCCCTCAGTCTCGCTTTGCGCCAGCTCACCTTTCAGGGGAGCCGAGATTTATCCCTTTGCTTGATACCATGTCTTGCCTGTATTTACATCTGCACGAAGACGAACTTTCATCTGACAAGCATTTTCCATTTCTTCTGAAAGAATCTTTGCAGCCATTTCAATTTCGTTTTCAGGTGCTTCAACAATCAATTCGTCGTGCACCTGAAGAATAAGCTTTGCATCCATTTTTTCTTTCTTAAGTCGGTTATAAACCCGCACCATAGCAATTTTGATAATATCCGCAGCCGTACCCTGAATTGGCATATTTCTTGCAACTCGTTCACCGAATGCACGAAGCATTCCGTTTGAGGAATTAAGTTCAGGAAGATATCTTCTTCTGCCCCAGAGTGTTGAGACATAGCCCTTTTCCTTTGCATCCTTTGCAACGGTTTCCATATACTTATCAACCCCTGCATAGTGACGGAGATAGCCTTTGATATAGTCATCAGCTTCTTTTCTTGTTACTCCGATATCCTTTGCAAGTGAAAATGCACCAATACCATAAACTATACCGAAATTAACAGCCTTTGCACGGCTACGCATTAATGGAGTAACAAGTTCAAGCGGCATATTGAATACTTGTGATGCAGTAACTGTATGAATATCAACCTCATCATTAAAGGCTTTGAGCATTTCTTCGTCGTCGGCTATATGTGAAAGGACACGGAGTTCAATCTGTGAATAGTCGGCATCCGCAAGCAAACATCCTTCCTTTGCCACGAAGAATTTTCTCATTTCTCTGCCGATTTCTTTTCGTACAGGGATATTCTGAAGATTTGGTTCAGTTGATGAAATTCGTCCTGTACGGGTTTCTGTCTGGATAAATGATGAATGTATTCTTCCGTCTTCACCAATTACTTTTAAAAGACCTTCACAGTATGTTGAATAGAGCTTTGAGAGTGTTCTGAACCATAAAATTTTATCAATAATCGGATTTTCATTTTGCAAACTTTCAAGCACATCCGCATTTGTTGAATATCCGCTTTTTGTCTTTTTCTTTGCAGGGAGTCCTAATTTTTCGAAAAGAATTACACCTAACTGTTTTGGTGAGTTAATATTAAACTCTTCACCTGCAATATTATAAATTTCTTGTTGTATAGTTTTAAGTTCAAGGCTGATTTTCTGTGTAAAATCTGCAATACCCTTACGGTCAACTGCAAAGCCTAAATACTCCATTGACGCTAACACTTCTGCAAGTGGCATTTCAACATTATAAAGCAAATCTTCTTGCTCGTTTGCTTCAATTTCCGTTACAAGTCGGGTGCTTACTGATTTCATTACTGCACATTCCGTTGCTAGTGGCAAATCGCTTTTCACCTTTGGGATTGGTGCTTTGTATTCTTCACAAAGTCGCAACGGATTATAACCGTTTGCAGATGGGTTAAGAATATAACCTGCAAGTGAAGTATCAAGCTTTAAGCCCTTAATTTCAATACCATTAAGAAATGCAAATCTGTATAAAAGTTTTGAATTATCAGTATATTTTTTTACACTTTCGTTTTCTAAAATATCTTTTACAAACTCAAAATAACCAAAATGCATTGGCTCAAGGTGATAAACTGTATTATCACACAAAAAACAGAATTGAGGGTTGTCCAAATCCTTATAATCAACAGTAAAATATGCACTTTTTTCTGTTTTTATTTTATCTGCAAGGTCATTTAAATCAAAATCTGCAGTAAAACCTAACTCCTTAACCTTTTCTTCTTGCTTTTCGATTGCTGTTACCATACCAAGATTAAGTTTATCAATAATTTTAAACATTTCAAGGTCTGCAAGCATTGTACGAGCCTTTTGCTCGTCAGCATTTGCAGGAATCAAATCATTGAGAGTACAATCGATTGGTACATTGTTGATAATTGTGCCAAGAGTATAACTCAAAAACGCTTTTTCTTTGTCATTAATAAGTTTATTTTTAAGGTTTTCTTTAATTTCAAGAGTATCAATGTTATCGTAAATATTTTTAATTGATGTGAATTTCTGTATTAAATCCCCTGCTGTTTTTTGCCCTACACCTGCAACACCAGGAATACAGTCAGATGAGTCACCCTGAAGTGCTTTAATATCAATCATCTGAATTGGGGTAACACCATATTCTTCTTTAATTCTTGCAGGAGTATAAATTTCAGTTGTAGTTGTGCCCATTTTTGTGTGCGGAAGCAAAACTGTAACATTATCACGTACAAGTTGGAATGAATCTCGGTCACCTGTTGCAATAAAGCATTCATTTCCATCTTTACACATTTCGGCTACTGTACCAAGAATATCGTCTGCTTCATAGCCCTCAAGGGATATGATTTTATAACCCAAGGCAACTAAAAGTTCCTTGAGTACTGGTAATTGTTGTGCCAATTCCGGTGGCATTCCGTGACGATTTGCTTTGTAACCATCATACATTTTGTGACGGAATGTTGGTGCCTTAAGGTCAAATGCGATTGCAACACCATCGGGCTTTACCTCATCACGAAGTTTCATAAGTATTGTAAGAAATCCGTAAATACCATTAGTAAAACGACCATCTTTCGTTGATAATGCACGAATTCCATAAAATGCACGATTTAATATGCTATTGCCATCAATTGCTAAAATTTTCATAACGCAACTCCAAAATCATAGTTATAAATATTATAACATATTTTAACAATAAATACCATAACAATTTTTCTATTGACATTATTTGTTTATAGTGATAAAATTCTTGTAAGTTAATATTTAACCAACAAACCTATGATAAAGAGTAGTAGTTGATTTTGACTTATTTAAAGAGAGCTGTTGATGGTGAGAATACAGCAATAAGAGTTTCAATGAATGGACTTTTGAGGGCAAGTCGAAAGCAGTTGTTAGTAGATGCGACGGAGGGCAACCGTTATAGTGCTGAGTGTATATTTGTACACGGTGAGTGCGTGGCTTTTGCTACGAATTTGGGTGGTACCGCAGATTTTACAGTCTGTCCCAAGGTTTTGGGATGGATTTTTTATTTTTTTAAGGAGGAACAATTATGATTCTCAACAATGTTGATTTTGACACTTATTTTAACAACTATCCTGACAAGGATGGTTATTTCGGAAAATATGGCGGAGTTTATATTGACGACAAATTAAAGGCTGCTATGGCGGAGATTACTGAAGCATATTTCTCAATTTGTCAGTCAAGAAAGTTTATTGCAGAGCTTCGCAGAATTCGTAAGGAATTTCAGGGCAGACCAACTCCTGTTACACATCTTGAAAGACTTTCAGATGCTCTTGGTGGTAAGGTTCAGCTCTATGCAAAGCGTGAGGACTTAAACCATTCAGGTGCTCACAAGCTTAACCACTGTATGGGTGAAGCACTTCTTGCTAAATATATGGGCAAGAAAAAGGTTATTGCAGAAACAGGTGCAGGTCAGCACGGTGTTGCTCTTGCTACTGCTGCTGCATATTTCGGTCTTGAATGTGACATTTATATGGGTTCTGTTGACATCAAGAAACAGGCTCCCAACGTTGCAAGAATGAAAATTCTTGGTGCAAATGTTGTAGAGGTTACACACGGATTACAGACACTTAAAGAAGCTGTTGACGCTGCATTTGATGCATATAGTAAGGAGTATGAGCACTCAATTTACTGTATCGGTTCAGTTTTAGGACCTCACCCATTCCCAATGATGGTGCGTGATTTTCAGAGTGTTATCGGTATTGAGGCAAGAGAGCAGTTCCTTGAAATGACAGGTCATCTTCCTAACGCAGTTGTTGCTTGTGTTGGCGGTGGCAGTAATGCAGCAGGACTTTTCTCAGGTTTTTTAAATGACCCTGTTGATATTTACGGTATTGAGCCTCTTGGTCGTGGTCCAAAGATGGGTGACCACGCTGCAAGTCTTAAATATGGTACTGAGGGCGTTATGCACGGCTTTAACAGTATTATGCTTAAGGATGAAAATGGTGAACCTGCTCCTGTTTATTCAGTTGCAAGTGGTCTTGACTATCCTTCATCAGGCCCTGAACACGCATTCTTGCAGGAAATCGGCAGAGTTAAGTATGATGTAATTGACGACGAAGAAACAATTGATGCATTCTTCAAGCTTTCCCGTATGGAAGGCATTATTCCTGCTATTGAAAGCTCACACGCTGTGGCTTACGGTATGAAACTTGCAAAGCAGATGGAACACGGCTCAGTTCTTATTAACCTTTCAGGTCGTGGCGATAAAGATATGGACTATATCATTGAAAACTACGGAATCAGATAAGATGCAAAATGCAGAATAGCACAAACCCTACTCCCTACATATATTGTGGGGAGTTTTGTTATGCAAAATTGGAGGTTATCTAACAGAATGCAAAGCGCAAAATGCAAAGCGCAAAGTGTAGGAACTGCGTGCAATTATAATCCGCTCCCTCAATGAGGGAGGGGAAATAAAACAATTCGACAAACTCAAATTTGCAAGAAAAAGCGGGGAAAACTCTATTCCCCGCCATACATAAATTATTTAGTTTTAAGTTGTTTTACAACTTGATTTCCGTAAACGGCTGTGCCTGTTATAAGTACGCCTTGCACAACGTTTTGAGAACTAAATCCTAAAATTGCAACTGCACCTGCAACACCAAAAAACAATAAAATAAGTGGTATATATTTATCATTTATTTTTTCTGTATTCTTGATAATCATACCAATAACATTAAGCACTGGCACTAGCACAAGTGCATTTTCTACAATATATTCTATCATAAATTCTCCTTAAAAAATATAGCTTACTATTACGCCACAAATGGCACTGATTAACGCGATTACCACTTTATCCCACAACCAACTTGGTCGCTTTTTTAGCGCTTCTATGCTTTCTTTTAACTCACCTAGGGTTACAAGCATACTGTCAAGTTTTGTAACGCTCTGGACCTGTGTAAGAGTTACATCATTTGTTTTTTTATATAAGATTTTTACGTCTTCTTCTAACTTATCGAGTCTATGATTTACCACTTCATTTTCAGGCATTTTCTTTCCTCATATCATCACGATGCACAAAGCCTGTAACATATTTGCCTATTGGCTTACGCTCAACGTTAGAAAGTGAATTTGTAACTCTATATTTCGCATCAAAATAAATGCCATCATAAATATAATATGTGCCACTTATATGATTTTTGACAACATCACTCCAAGCAGAAGAATAAAGTTTTGCATTTTTAAGCACGACCTTTTGTCCTGCTACAAATCCGCGTTTTGGTGGTTTTGCTTCAATTGGTTTACCAAAACCATTAAGGCCATTATATTTCATAATTGCGGGGTAATTTTTGTATGATTCATTTAAATCCACATTCCCCTCAATGCCTGGCACTTTGCCCTTTGATGACTTTTGCCATATACCATAAGTACGCTCAAAAGTTGGTTTTTCACTCCATTGTGCAAGCCAGATATCATACTTTTTAAAGATTTCATCTGTAAAATAATTTTCAAACCAATGCTTATTTGAATAAATGCATACATAGTAGCCATAGCTTTCCATTTTTTCGCAGAATGCTTTTGCAATTGCTGAAACTTTTTCTTTACCCAAAGCGCATACACGATTTTCTTCCATATCATAGGCAACGGGATATTCAAGTTTTTTATCTTTTATAAGAGAATAGCAAAGTTCAGCTTCTTTCACAGCCTCTTCAACTGTTGTAGCATAAGAATAATGATAAACGCCAACAGGAATACCCACTTTTTTAGCACCCGTATAATTTGTATTAAAAAATCTGTCTTTTTGTCCTTTGCCCCAACCAAAACTTGAACGAATCATAGCAAACTGAATTCCTGCATTTCTTACAAGACTCCAATTAATTTCGCCCTGCCATTTTGAAACATCTATACCTTTATAAACTGCCATAAGAACAACTCCTTTTATACTCCGAATAAATAAATTCTGCTTCCTGCTTTTATAAGATTATCATTACTAACATTACCAAAAGTGATTTTTTCTATATTGCCAACTGAAAGCATAGTGAAATCTGAATATACTGCAGAATTATTAGCATTCAACCCTGGTGACATACCAGTATCAGCAGAAAAGTTTCCTAAAAGCATTGACGGATATGTACTTTTATAAATATCACAATCAGGCAAAGAAATTATTTTTTCACTTTCAAGCCATAATCCATAATAATTATTTGCAGTAATGCTGAAAGATTTATACAGCTGATACGCTTTGCTATTATTAAACGACACACAAAGTGGTTGTGACTGTGTAGTATTCACAAAACTGCCTGTAAACACCATAAAAATCTTTCTTAAATTAAGATTTTCAATAGGTGTGCCTTTTGTATCTTCAACAAAAGATACTTGTTTAGAATCATTTTCAAGTGTTACTGTATTGATAAGTCGATAATCACGTTTTTCAATAGCCTTTTCAGTATCACAATTATAAGAGCATATAACATCTGCATCAGTATTTGTAAAAACACACATATATGGTGATAATGAGGTAAGACTTCCTATTCCGTTTTCATCTGTAGTTGTGGAATATGGTGTGCATGGTGAAACAAACTCACTTGCAGTATCACCAAACTCTAACATAGGGTAAAAAGTCTTATCAATTGACACTCCACTTTTTACTACTATGTGAACTGAACAACCTACCTGATTTACATTAGAAATAGTTTTTCCGTTACCATAATCTTCATAAATCTCATTACCATTTGTGCCTTTGCTTAATCTTAAGCAATATGTAGATATAGAAGCACCCTCTGGACTACCGCTGAGCGTTACTGTATAAATTCCCGTAGTAGCAGTTGGCCATACCATAATTGGAAATTTTGTTTCATCAGTTGCAGTACCAACTACAGTTACAGAACCATCACTATTAACAGTAAAATTAACACCGTTGATTTCATAAGTATTGCCCGCCTTATGACCCTCATTGAATTTGTTGTTTGTGAAAGGAATTAAATTTTTACCCCTTGCATGCACTATTGTATTTGGTGTTGTTTGCACATCAATAAAATGTTGAACGGATGAAATATCATCAATAAATACAGGATTTCCACTTAACTCTTTCTTCACAGCATTAGCAAATGTTTTTGTGGCGTAATCCTGTGAAATTTCACCTGTATCACCCTTATCACCTTTATTGCCTTTATCACCTTTTTCGCCCTTGTCACCTTTTTCACCTTTGAAAGTGCCTAATCTGATTGCCTCTAACAAAGCATTAATTGAAAAATCGTTTACTTTTGCAAGGGAATTATCAGTATCAGGGGAATAATCAAACTGCAAATTGAATTTGTGGGGTTTTATTATCTGTACTGTATTACCGTCATCATCAATAGAGATAATATTGAAATAACATTCAACGCCTTTAAGTGAACTCATTGTTACAGGCACATTGTATGTAATGGTATTTGTATTTGCATCAAGAGTAAGATATTCCGTTCTCACTTTTGTGCCAATAAGTGAACGATATTCAAGATAATATTTGTAGTCACCTATATATTTTTTGTCAATATTAAAAACAAGTGTTGTGGCATTATGCTCCCACATTACGCCTGCATTTTCTACTGTATTTTCTGTTGTCTGGGGTGATATATCAATAGAAATAATTTTTGTTTCCATTAATTTTCTCCTTTATTTTTATAGTAATTTTTTAATTGCAGTGCAGTTTCTTCAAGTTCTTTTTTAATCTCATAAAACTTATTCAAATCTGTTTTAAGTTCTTTTACTGCATCTGTATCCCCCAATTGTTTTGCTTTTTTGATTTGCGCCTTGCATTTCTCAATAAAATATTGCTGTAATTGAGCGTGTTTTTCGTATTCACAGCCTAAATCTTCAATTGATGCTATTTCTTTCTTCAAACTGTTTCTCCTTTATAAAATCCATTAATTC
This sequence comes from Candidatus Fimenecus sp., assembly GCA_045613585.1. Taxonomy (GTDB): domain Bacteria; phylum Bacillota; class Clostridia; order Oscillospirales; family Acutalibacteraceae; genus Fimenecus. Next base: position 10,589 of record JAZLBG010000078.1, read on the forward strand.
ACTTGTTGACTGTGGCAACGCGTCATTATCATAAACAAGAACATATTTTAACGAAGTTTCAATTTTTTCTTTAATTATGTCGATATGTCTGTATATAGCAGAGCGGGTAATATTGTTTCTTTTTGAAATCTCTTCTACTGAATACTCACCACTCCAATAGTCAAGGGCAAGTTGTCGTTCTTCTTTGGTTAATTCATTCTGCATAACTTTTTGCACCACATTCAGTAATCTCTTTTTCTTGTTATACAACAGAAAACTTATTCCCCTATTTACTGAATTTTTATCAATAAGTTCAAGATTTTCAGTTAAATAAAAATATTCGTCTTTTGATATTTCTCGTATTTTTATATCTTGTAGCAAATAAAACTCCCCTTTCAAGAAAAATTAAAAGAACGCTATTGATTTTCAACGCGTTCTCTTTATCGAACATTTGTTCGCCTTGCAATTATTATTGTAGCAGTGTTTTTTTAGATTGTCAAGTGTTTTGTGAATTTGAGTTTGTCGAGTTCTTTAATTGATTTATTTTAACAAACACACCTTGTAGGGTCGGGACTCTGTGCCCGACCGCAAAACTTTAATAATCTACGGGCAGGCACGGAGATGTACAGTGTAGTATGATAGTAAACAGGT
>JAZLBG010000079.1:0-8646 GCA_045613585.1 Candidatus Fimenecus sp.
GGGAGAGATAGGCTTTAATAGGCGTTTTTGACTACCCCTCAGTCAACTTCGTTGACAGCTCCCTTACTCGCCTGCCGGCTCAGACAGCGCTAATTCGGCATCCACCGGATGCCCGCGCCCTGACAAGGGGAGCCGAGAAAATGCATATAAAACAGTTAGACAAACTCCAATTTACCTAACTGTTTTTACTCTTATAAAATCCTATACATATATTGAAAAATCATAGTGATTTTGTTATAATATTCTCATATTTTTATGCGAGGTATTCACTATGAGTAAAGTTTTAGAGAAAATGTATGAACATTTAGGTAAATGGGGTCCATATTCAAAGAAATATAGCGGTATTTCAAGAATTGTTGACCACAATACAGAGGGCGGTGTTCGTTTCGATTGTGTTGTAAGTCCTGCCATTGAAAATGCAGATTCACGCGTGCCAAATGTTACTGTTCCAGTTGGTGTTCACCCATGGGAAGCAAAGTCTGATTATTCATTTTATTCATATCGTTATGACCTTGAATGGAAAGACAAGGTCTATGCAGATGTGTCTTTTACAAAACTTGATAATGACAGTGTTCTTGTTCGTACAGAGTTTGTAAATAATACTGAAATTATGCAAATCTGTCTTCTTAACCTTTTCTCTGCTATTGAATACCCAAATGTGTATACAACTACTCCTATTTTACCTGAAAAACACATTTTCATTAAAGCTCTTGACTATAAATCTTATGATTATAACACTACTCGTCCTTGGGATAAGCAAGTTATAGATGCTATGAAAAAAGGCGAATTTTTTGACGATGGCTTTACATATCATAAAGGTCTTGGTGACCGTGATTGTAACCGATATATATTACCAAAATGTCCAAGACTTGGTGAAGAAGCAGGGGATAGAATAACTTACGAAATCAATGGTGTTGAAGGTTTCAAAAATCCTATACTCCATATTCGTTATCGCACAACCGATAATAAAGATAGCGTATGGACAATAAATAATAAAGAAATCACATTCACAAAAGCTGATGATTTTAATATAATCACAACAGATTTAAATACAGAAAATATTGAACTTGTTTCTTGTGGTACAGGCGGAATTGAATTTGATTTTCTTGCAGTTAGTGAAGCAAATGAAATAGTTTCAACTGAAAGCAAAAAGCACAATTTCTACCCTGAAATTGAAACAGTTGACGAAAATGGTAAATTAGTTTCTTATAAATATGATGGTGTTGATGGTAAGTTCTATGTAAAAACTTTCAACAACTCAACTCGTTGTCGTGATTTCAACACAGGTTGTCTTGAAGATAGTCCAACTGCCCGTATTTCACAACCTGACGAAAGTTTCCAGAATATGCTTGAAACATTTTCAGGCTCATTCTCTGAAAAACATAGTGACGAGGGCTTTTATCATAATACAGTAGTTCATACACTTTATGTTGAGCCTCGTTCAACTCATGTTGAATATGCAGTTCTTTCGTTTGGTGAAACAGAATACAAAACTGTGGATGAATACGAAAAAATCTACGAAAAAGCATATAACTCACTTGAAAAGTTTGACTTAAATATTGCGGGTAAAACTTATGAATTTTCAAATAGAATTCTTCGTGCAACAGTATTCCAGAATACTGTTTACCCACTTTATAGAAATGGTGAATATGTAGTGCACCATACACCTGGTAAGCGTTGGGACTCATTCTATACTTGGGATTCAGGCTTTATTGGTCTTGATATGCTTGAATTTGCACCAAGTATTGCTGATTACATTCTCGAAACATATTTAACTGATAATGACCAATGGGCATTCCTTTTGCATGGCTCACCAGTACCTGTTCATATTTATCAGTATCTTGAAATGCTTAAAAAAGCAAATGATAAAACTGATTTACTCAAATATTATGACAGAGTAAAAATGTTCTATGATTTCCTTGCGGGTAAGATTAATGGCTCAACTACAACAAAATTTAATAGTGGGCTTACAACTACATTTGATTACTTTTATAATTGTAGTGGTATGGATGATTTGCCACCACAAAAGGCTATGTATGCTGAAAATAAACAAAAATGGATGACACCTGTAATTTCATCATCACAAGTAATCCGTTGTGCAAAAATTCTTTATATGGCTGCCGATTTGTTAGGCAAAGAAGCTGATAAAGAAACATATCTTGAAGATATAGAAAGAGTTTCAAATGCACTCCAAAAATACTCTTGGGATGAAGAATGTGGTTATTTCTCTTATGTTATTCATGATGAAAATGGCGATGCAAAAGAGCATTATAGAAATGCACAAGGTGAAAATCTTAATAAAACTATGGATGGTATTTATCCAATTATCGCAGGTGCAGTTACAAACGAGCAAAAATCAAGAATCTTAAGCCACCTTAAAAGTGATGACGAAATGTTCAGTCCAGTAGGTATAAGTGCGGTGGACAAAACAGCATCATATTATATTACAAATGGTTACTGGAATGGTAATGTGTGGCTTTCACATCAATGGTTTGTTTGGAAAACAATGCTTGACCTTGGTGAAACTGATTTTGCATTCAGAATTGCTAAAACTGCCCTTGATGCATGGAAGCGTGAGGTAGAGTATTCATATTATACCTTTGAAATGTTCAATATCACATCAGGCCGTGGCGGTTGGTTCCATAATTTTGGTGGACTTTCAACACCAATTAACATCTGGACTAATGCATATTTTAAACCAGGCACATTCTCAACAGGTCTTGATACTATGGTTATAGAGAATAACTTCAATGACGAAAAAACTGAATTCAAAGGCATTATTAAATACTATGGCAATAATGAAAAATATTCAGTAATCGTAGTTTTGCGTGACGAGTTTGATTATTCTGTAACAGTAAACGGAAATAAAGCCGATTTCTCACTTCGCGACAAGGGTGTAATTGAAATTACTCTTGATGGAAATGAAAAATCAGCAGAAATAGAAATCATAAAGAATTAACTGGTGTAATCTTCAATAAGTTTTTGCAATTCTTCAGGTGTTTCTATGTGTATTCCATTTTCTAGTAAAGCTCTGTCGTGTTGGGGCAGGGTGGTAACATACACATCATAAATATCAATTGGTACGCTCTCTTGATTTTTAAACACAGCGATTTTACCTTTGTATTCACTTAAGGTATAGTAATCTTCCATAAGATATGGATTTTCAATAACTTTTTCTCTTGTGTCTTTGTCAAGAGTTACGAAAAGAACACCTAAAACTGTAATTGTGATTACTGCAAAAACTACTAGCCAGAAAATTTTGTTTCTCAATTATATTCAACATCCTTTAAATGAAAGATATAATTATATTTTTAGCAAAATATTACAAATTATTAAATTTTATTAAAATATAAAAAAACACTAAACATTTTTAAAGTTTTGTGCTATACTTATATCGTATATAAGAAAAACTGCGTAACAATGCGGTTTTCGGAGGGAAAATATGAGAAAAAAGACACGTGCTGACAAAAAGCCAATGTCCCCTAAAAAGAAAAGAAATCTAAGAATATTGCTGGCGATTGCATTCACCGGTTTTATGACTTGTGCCATAATTGGTGTTTATATTCTCGGTAATATGATTAGCATTGCTAATGGAGAAAAGATTATCGACCTTGATTTTTACAAAGAAAATCAAGACCAGACTACAATTATCTATGCTAAAAATGAAGAAGATAAGTTTGTTGAACTCACAAAACTTCATGGTGAAGAAAATCGTGTTTGGGTCGATATGGAAAATATGTCTGAATGGATGCCAAAAGCCTTTGTAGCACTTGAAGATAAACGCTTTGAAGACCATAAGGGCGTTGACTGGTTCAGTTCAACATTTGGTGTAGTTAAAACCATTGTGGCAACAGGCGATGTTCGTGGTGGCTCTACAATCACAATGCAGTTAATCCGAAATCTTACTGAAGAAAAAGGCTTGACACTTAACAGAAAATTCAATGAAATTCTTTATGCATTGAATATGGAAAAGTATTATGATAAAGACGAAATTTTAGAGGCTTATCTTAATACAATTTACTTAAGTCATAACTGTTATGGTGTTCAGACTGCAGCTGAAACATATTTTGGTAAAGATATTTCAGAACTTAATCTTGCAGAATGCGCTTCTATTGCAGCAATTACACAGTGGCCTGCAAATTATGACCCATTGTGGAAACCTGAAAACAATAAAGTCCGTCAAGAATTGTGCCTTGGTATGATGCTTGAACAAAATGTCATCACACAAGAGCAATATGATGAAGCCGTTGCTTATGAACTCATTTTTACAAATGATGAAAGATATATTGCAGAGCATGAAGAAACTGTTGAAAAAGCAACAGATAATGAAATTCAAAGTTATTATGTTGACTATGTAATTTCAAGTGTTATTCGTGATTTGAAAGAACAAGGTTATTCTAATTACGAAGCAAACAAAATGATTTATTCAGGCGGTTTGCATATTTATTCTGCAGTTGATACTCGTGTACAGAATATTCTTGAAGATGTTTATGTTCATAGAACAAACTTCCCTACACAACGTGTAAGTGATGTTAAAGATATGTATCAGTCTGCAATGACGATAATGGATTATAATGGCAGAATTGTGGCTTTAGTCGGTGGTGCAGGCGAAAAAACTGAAAACCGTTCTAATAACCGTGCAGTTTCTGCAGCACGTCAGCCAGGTTCATCTATTAAGCCTTTAACAATTTATGCTCCTGCAATTGATAAGAATATAATTACATGGTCATCAAAAATAAAGAATTATGGTATATCTTGGCGTGGAAGTCGTTGGCCAACTAACTATGGTGGCGACCCAGGAGACCCAGATAGTTATGTAAGTGCACAATATGCAGTTGCTATTTCATATAACACAGTTCCTGCTCAGCTTCTTATGATGATGGGCTTTGACTTAAGTTATGATTATTTAACTGAAAAATTCCATATTACAACATATAATGATGCGCAAGATAGCGTTTCACCATCAGCACTTGCAACAGGTGGTTCAAGTGGCGGCACAACAACTCTTCAAATGGCTGCAGCATTTGCAACATTCGGCAATGGTGGTAAATATTATGAGCCATATTCATATTATGAAGTTAAAAACAGTGCAGGTGAAGTTATTCTTCAGAATAAGCCAGAGGGTGAACAGGTAATTTCAGCAGAAACATCATTTGTTATGAATCAAATGCTTCGTACTGTTTTCTACGGCACAATGGGTACTGCTCGTGGTTATGATGTAAGTGGATTTACTACCTTTGGTAAAACAGGTACAACAACAAGTAATAATGACCGTTGGTGTGTTGCAGGTACACCATATTATATTAGCGCAGTTTGGTTTGGCTACGATTATAATAAAGAAATTACTGCAAGTGGTAATCCTGCAGGTGTGATTTTTGAAACAGTTATGAACCGAGTTCATAAAAATCTTGCAGCGAAGTCATTTGAAAAATATACCGATAAAGTTCTTCAACTCAGTTATTGTATGGAAACAGGACTTTTAGCAAGTGATAAATGTCCTAAAGTAGCTGCAGGTTGGTATAAATCTTCAATGATTCCTGCTAAATGTGCAACATGTACAGGTGAAATTGTAGAAAGCACAACAGGTGAGGGTGACGAAAGTACAACAGGAACAGAAAAACCTGATGAGTCAACAACAAAACCTGAAAAACCAACTAAGCCTGATACAACTAAGCCAGAAAAAACAACTAAACCGGCAGAAAAACCTACTCAAGCAGAAGAAACATAAAATATGCCCATCATTTGATGGGCTTTTATGGTTTGTAATATAAATTGACAAATATAATCCAAAACAGGTGATATATTTATGAAAAACAGAACAAAAGCATATATAGTTCTTCAAGATGGAACAATTTTTGAAGGCTATTCAATGGGAAAACAGGGTAGCACAATAGGTGAGGTAGTTTTCAATACTTGTTCAACCTCTTATACCGATATTTTGTCAGACCCTACTTATTATGGTCAGATTGTTGCACAGACTTATCCTCTTGCTGCTAATCGTGGTATTAATCCTCAAAAGAATGATGGAGAGATTATGTCAAACGGGTATATTGTCCGTGAGTGGTGTGATGTTTATTCTGATGGTAATGAAATCAACCTTGATGAATATCTTAAAGGCAGAGGTATTGTAGGTATCTGTGGTGTTGATACTCGTCGTCTTACAAGATATCTTCGTGATAAAGGTTATGTGAAAGGTGCAATTACTGATTCAGTTGATAATATTGACGATTTACTTAAAGAAATCAATAGCTATACAATTTCAGGGGCAGTCCGTGAAGTTTCAATTAAAGAGCCAATCGAAATGAAAGGCGAAAATGCAAAATATAATGTTGTTGCTGTGGATTTCGGCTCACCAAGAAAACAGTTAAATGCGTTTTTACTTAATGGCTGTAATGTTACACTTGTTCCTGCATTTACAACATCAGATGAAATTATGAAGTATAATCCTGATGGTGTTGTGCTTTGTGATGGTCCCGCTGACCCTGATGATGAGCCTGAAATCATTAAAAATATATCAGAGCTTATTAAAAAAGATGTTCCTGTATTTGCAATTGGTTTAGGTCATCAGATGTTGGCTCTTGCTAACGATTTTAAAATCATTAAAATGGAAAAAGGTCACCGTGGTTCAAATCAACCTGTAAAAGTTGAAGGTACAAAAAAGATTATGGTTACAGACCAAAATCATGGTTATGCAGTTGACAAAAATACAGTTTCAAATAATGCAGATGTTATAATGACAAATGTGAATGATAGTACTGTTGAAGGTCTTAAATACAACAATTTCAAAGGACTTTCAGTTCAGTTTACACCAAAAGGTGATATTGATAGTAGCACAGGATTTATAATTCGTGATTTCTTTAAAATGATGGATGGTGAAAACAATGACTAATAAATATAAAAAGATTCTTGTTCTTGGTGCAGGTCCCGTTAAAATAGGACAGTCATTGGAATTTGACTATTCTGCATTACAAGTTTGTCGTGCATTAAAAGAAGAGGGTATTGAAGTTGTTTTTGCAAACTCAACTCCATCTGCTCTTGCTACTGATAAAACATTTGCAGATAAAGTGTATATTGAGCCACTTAATATTGAAAGCGTTAAAAGAATTCTCGAAAAAGAAAAACCTGATGCGCTTCTCGCAACAGCAGGTGGTGACGATAGTCTTGAATTAAGTCTTGAACTTAGTCAAAACGGCTATCTTGAAGAAACAAATACAATCCTTATTGGTATAAATCAAGACGTTATTCGTAGCGTTAAAAACAGACATTCATTTACAGAAGCACTTGAAGAAATGAATGAGCCAACAGTACCTGCACTTGTTGTTAATAGTGTAGATGAGGCTTGTGACTTTGCTGATAAAGTAGGCTACCCTGTAATTGTTCGTCCTGCTTATACGCCAGACAGAGAAAGTGCAGAGTATTGCTATTCTCGAGAAACGCTTGCAGTTAAGGCAGAAAAAAGTCTTGAAACTTCAATTGTAAGTCAGATTTTGATTGAAAAGAGTATTGCTGGTTGGAAAGAACTTGAATTTGAAGTAATGCGTGATGCTGAAAATAACTGTATCAGTGTTTCTAGCGTTGAAAGTATTGACCCTGTTGGTATTCATACAGGTGACAGTATTGTTGTAATTCCTGCACAAACTCTTACTGATTCAGAATTTACTAAACTTCGTCGAGCAGCAAGAAAAGTTGTGTCACGCCTTCAAATTGAAGGTAGCTGTAATGTGCAGTTTGCGTTAAGTCCTGATGGTGCAACATATTTTGTAACAGGTGTTGACCCTCGTGTTAGCCGTACTTCTGCTCTTGTTTCAAAGGCAACAGGCTATAGAATTGCTTATGTTTCAGCTAAAATCGCACTTGGTAAAACTCTTTATGAAATTGAAAATGATGTTACAGGTTGCACAACAGCATGCAGTGAGCCTGCTATGGACTATTGTGCAGTTAAATTTCCTAAATGGTCGTTTGAAAGCTTTGGTGAAGCAAATCGTACACTTGGTACAATGATGAAAGCTACCGGTGAAAGCCTTACAATTGGCACAGGCTTTGAACTTGCATTTATGAAAGGTGTTCGAAGTGTAAACAAAACTCATTTGCCAAGACTTGAACAGTTTGAAAGCGTAACAGATGATGAGCTTAAAAGTATTATCAATAATATGGATGATAGTCGTATTTTCGCAGTTTATGAAGCACTTTACAGAGGCTTCAGTATTGACGAAATCAATGCTATTACAAATATTGATAAATGGTTCTTAAATAAACTTAAAAATATTGCAGATACCGAAAAACTCATTAAAAATGATTATAGTAAAGAGTCTTATGAATATGCAAAAACTCTTGGTTTTACTGATTTTGCAATAGAACAGATTACAGAAAAAGATATAACAGACTCATTCAGTGCAGTATTTAATAGTATTGACACCTGCTCAGCAGAATTTGATGCTCAAAAGCCATATTTCTATTCAGTTTATGGTACAGATAACGAGGCAGAAATCTTTATAAATAATAAAAAATCAGATAAGAAGAAAGTTCTTGTTATTGGTAGTGGTCCATCTGTTACAGGCAGAAGTGGTGATAGTGATTATTGCACAGTTCATTGTATCAATTCACTTAAAAAACAAGGCTTTGAGGTTGTTATGCTCAACAACAACC
>JAZLBG010000080.1:0-1042 GCA_045613585.1 Candidatus Fimenecus sp.
AAATCTATTATTTTTTAATCTATTTTTAAACTTTGAAGAATATATTATGTAATAGGTGAGCGTTTCTTAGTAAAACATCCACTATATTTTAAGCACACTCAGATGTTCGACCTTCAACTTTAACGATATCCTTTCACCAAACGAATATACTTCGTTTCAAACTTAATAATCTTCATCAGAAGAAATGACAGCACAATAGATATTGTTGCTTCCCTCCATTCAGAACTACCTCGTTATTTTGTTGAACATGAGTTGATTATAATATTAGATAGTACACCTTATATTTACAAATAATCTTACAAATATGCTACTTCAATTAATCTAACTATGTACTTTGCTTTCATATAAATTCAAGCTTTACCTCACCAAATAGACTGGCTATTGAATTCTATGTGATTCAACAGGGCCCGTCCGTTTACCTTAACAACTAAATATGCTTAAACACGCAATTGCATTTGCATTAGTAACGTGTTCTTCTTCATCGCACATTACAAACAATGTTGCAAAATTAAATCAGAAACATCCTCAATAATAATCCCTCCTATATGTAAACGTAAATAAAGCCGCGGTCCACTGTTCATGAACCCGGCTTTTCTTTTTATTTGCTCTTCTTTTTGTAATTACTCCCCAAGAAACGAAAAAACATCGACTGATTGAATTTCCTCTATTTAAACAACTTTCCCTGCAAGGTCAATTTGTTAGTTGTTTTTTAATGTTGAGGTCTTTTTGTTCGTTTCATCGATTTCACTGAGCCTGTAATACCAAGTACAAGTCCTGTGATTAATAAGACAAACTGAAAAACATGAGGTTCTTTAAAAAGTACGAAAAACAATGCAAATCCTGTTATTGTATAACCGATTCGTTCACACTGAACCATATTTATATCTCTTTCCACAATACAAAAACCTCCATTTCCGAGTACTTTAAGTTCCTACAATTGGTCATCTACTCTAGCAATCTTTATATGAAAAAAATACATACACAATTTAGCACGCTACATTTACATTCATTTCATCTACTTTAAGCTTATCGATAACTAAAC
>JAZLBG010000081.1:0-9230 GCA_045613585.1 Candidatus Fimenecus sp.
CTGTATCCTAAATGGTGTCCTCGCATATCTATTATAACACCTATTTTGAATTCTGCACTATACTTTTGTTGTTTTGTTCCTTTTTTTGACATGAAAATATGCACCTCCAAAAGTGTCTAACTTTTGGGGTGCATATCAAAAGGGGACTGTCCCTTTTTTACCGAAACTGCAACAAAAAAGGAACTCCCGATAGGAAGTTCCTTATTTTTTTTGTAATATCAATTATTCCGCAATCATAAGTGACTTAACGATAGCTGTCATTTCTTCTTCACCGTAGATTACTGGTACTGGGTAAAGTGGGTTACCTTCTTTAAGTGCTCTTTCTACGATAATTGGAATATCTTTTTCCTGAATCTGTGCAAAGCCCTTAGGAATACCCATTCTTTCATTCATAGCATAGATTTCTGCGATGAATGCCTTTGCTTTTTCTTCTTCGTTTGCACCCTTGATACCAACAATGTCAGCAAGACGAGCAAGTGAAGAGTAAACTGCACTGCCGTAAGATTCAAGCATTACAGGAAGAATAACTGCATTTGCAAGACCGTGAGGAATACCATACTGACCGCCAAGGTTGTGTGCAACAGCGTGAACATAACCAACATAAGCACGTGTAAATGCCATACCTGCATAGTAAGAAGCGAGAAGCATATTGTTTCTTGCTTCAATATTTTTACCATCTGTATATGCTGTTTCAAGATTTTCGAAAATCATCTTTGTTGCCTTTTCAGCATACTGAGTTGTTGACTTAACGTTTGATTTGCCTATGTAAGCTTCAACAGCGTGTGTAAGAGCATCCATACCTGTTGTTGATGTGATGTGTGGTGGAAGACCAACTGTAAGTTCAGGGTCAAAAACTGCAAATCTTGGACGAAGGAATGGGTCGTTACAAGCATTCTTTTCGTGTGTTTTTGAGTTAGAAACAACCGCTGCAAGAGTACATTCTGAACCTGTACCTGCTGTTGTTGGAACTGCAAAGAATGGTGGAAGTGGACGAAGAATTTTCATAAGTCCGCGCATTTTTTCAACTGGCTGATTTGGTTTAACAACTCTTGCTGCTGCAATTTTTGCACAGTCCATTGGTGAGCCACCGCCAAATGCGATAATACCCTGACAACCATTAGCGTTGTACATATCTTTTGCTTCTTCAATGTTTTCAATTGTTGGGTTTGGTTGAGTGCCGTCATAAACAACATACTCAACGCCAGCGTTGTCCATTTCTTCATAAAGACCATTGAGAAGACCAAGTGAAGTAAGACCCTTATCAGTTACGATAAGTACTTTCTTAAGTCCCTTTTCTTTAATAAGGTTTGGAAGCTGACGAATGCTACCAGGGCCTGTAAGCATAAATGGCTCACCCCATGGCATAAAACATTCAGCTACAAACATAACTTTCTGGAAAACTCTGCAAAATGCCTTGTAAAATTGTGTCATAATAAAACAACCCTTTCATTAGTGATTTATTAGTTTTTATTTTTTACTATTGAAAATCTCAATAGCTGATTTACTATCGTAATCGATTTGTGCTTTTAGCTCGTCTTTAGAATTGAATTTCTTTTCGGCTCTTAAAAAGTCGAGAAGTTCAACTTTTATTTTCTGGTAATATAAATCACCATCAAATCCTAAAATACAAGTTTCTGAAAGCACTTGGTCACCACCAATTGTTGGGTGACAACCAAAATTTGTAACAGATGGGTAAATAACACCGTCAACAGTTGACTGTGAAGCATAAACGCCATGCTTTAAGTTTATAAAGCCTGTGGGGAAATGCTGATTAATTGTAGGAAACCCTAAAATCTTTTTGCCGATTTTATTGCCTTCAACTACAAGAAAGTCATAAGAAAAATTTCGCCCTAGCATATCGTTAGCGGTTTTAATATCACCATTTGCCAAGGCTTCACGAATTCTTGTAGCACTAATCATTTCGCCTTTATAGTCAATGCTTTGCGCCATCTTGTAAATTATACCATACTTTTCGCATAATTCACAGAGAATTTTACTGTTTCCGCCACCATCTTTACCAAAAAGAAAGTTTTCACCGCAGATTACTGCGCCAACATTGTGCTTTTGTATGAGAATATCCCGTAAAAATTCTTCAGGTGAAAGATTTCTGATTTCTTCAAAGCTTATATGCACAGGCAAAACTCCAAGTGCCTTTGCTTTTTCCTCTTTTTCTTCACTTGTGATAAGTAGTGGTGGTGCATTACCCTTAAGTACTGCTTGTGGGTGAGTGTCAAACATAAGCATAGCAGGTGTAAACCCGATTTCTGTGAATGCTTTTGCTTCACCCAATACATTTAAGTGACCCCTGTGCAATCCGTCAAAGGTGCCAAGCGCCAATGCAAGTTTTTTCATTCGTCTATCAGCACCCTCCTGACTGTAAGGTCTGTTTTGTATTCTTTGATTTCTCCAAGTCCTAAAAGTTTTCTCTCAGGGGAGTAAACACGATAAATACCAGCAGGGTAGTCACCGTGAAGTCGTGCATAATCTAGCGCACCGCCATTGTGAAAACGATTAGCTTGTGGAGCAGTAACTTTGATTTCAGGATAGCTTAAAAGTGCAGTTTCAACTGATGTAATAACACTTTGGGCGTTATTTTCACTTACCAGCTTTTCTAACTCTGTGAGTGTTACAGATTTTTCAATAGAAAATCCGTTAGCACTTGTTCTGCGAAGGTCTGTCATAACCGCACCGCAACCCAGAATTCTTCCAATATCGTCACAAAGTGAACGGATATATGTACCTGCCGAGCAAGTAACATCCATTGAAAACTCTGTGCCATCAAAGTCATAAATTTCTAATTTTTCGATTGTGATTTGTCTTTGCTCACGCTCTATTTCAATACCTTTACGAGCAAGGTCATAAAGACGTTCACCATCTTTTTTTAATGCGGAATACATTGGTGGAGTTTGTAAAATCTCACCTTTGAAATTCTCTGCAACACTTAACAACTGCGAAAGTTCCACATTAACGGGATTTTCAGATAAAACTTCACCCGTAATATCAAGAGTGTCAGTTGTAATACCAAGTTTTACCCTTGCAGTATAACTTTTTTTATGTTCAGGCAACAACTCAATAAAGCGTGTAGAGTGACCAAGCATAACAACAAGTACACCGGTAGCCATAGGGTCCAGTGTGCCAGTATGTCCCGCTTTTTTAACACCTAAAAGACGAGAAGCACGCTTCACCGCCATAAAAGATGTCATATCACGGGGTTTGTCAAGACAAATTATGCCTGTCATTAAAATTCCGCCTTTATAATATCGAGTAATGTTGCTTTAACTTCGTCTAGTGAGCATTCAAATTCGCAACCGGCAGCACGATTATGTCCGCCGCCACCAAGTTTACCACAGATTTTTGCAGCATCATAAGGCTCAACTGTGCGAAGTGATACCTTATAACTGCCATTGTGACGCTCGCGTATTGTAATGCCGATTTTTACACCCTCAATTTTACGAGGGAGTGCGGCAATACCATCACATTCTGTTGAACTTGAGCCACTTTCTTCAAACATCTTACGAGTAATTGTCATAATAGCACATTTGCCGTCAAAATGACTTTCAATTGAAGAAACTGCCATTTGCTCAAGACGTAAATATGACATAGATTTTGTTTCAAACATAAGGCGGTTAATATTAACATAATCAGCGCCTTTTTCCATAACATCTGCTGCAATTCTGTGTACAGTAGGTGTTGTGTTTGAGAACATAAAACAACCTGTGTCAGTTGCAAGACCTGTGTAAACACAACTTGCAATTTCTGGTGTAATTTCTACACCTAATTCACAAATAACCTCATAAATAACAACAGCTGCCGCAGCTCTGTCTTCTAAAAGAAGATTTTCACTGTATTCGCGGTTAGTCATATGGTGGTCAATACATAACCACACATTGTCGCCATACAATTCTTCAAAACTTTCACCTAAAAGTTTTTTGTCGGCAATATCAACTGCAATTATTTTGTCAAATGCGAAATTCTCATTGTCAACCCCATCCCACAAATAAGAATACTTGTGGTGCATAGGGTCAACACATTTTACAAATGATTTTTTACCCATCAGGTCAAGTGTACGCTTTAATGCAAATGCACTGCCAAGAGTATCACCATCAGGGTTACGATGTGAGAGAATAAGATAATTATCGTATTCTTTCAAAAGAGCAGAACACTCTTTAACATCTATTCTTTTCATACCTAATCCTCAATATCGTCAGTAGTAATAGTTGTACTTTCGATTTTCTTGAATATTTCCATACCGTGTTCAATTGAATCATCGGCAATAAATTTAAGTTCAGGAGTTTTGCGAAGGTGAAGTTTACTGCCAACCTCACGACGAATAAGACCTGTTGCAGATGTAAGTCCTTTAACTGCCTCTTTTGCATCTTCAATGCCACTCATTGAGCTTACATATACTTTTGCAAAAGAAAGGTCAGAACTTACATCAACGCGAACAACTGTCAAGATTTTATCTTTAACTCTTGGGTCTTTTAACTCGCGGATTACAGCAACAATTTCACGCTTAATATCTTCTGAAACTCTGCCTACTCTGTAACCTGCCATAAATTCACCTTAATCTCTGTATTCTTCCATAATGAAGGCTTCAAAAATGTCGCCTTCCTTAACGTCGTTAAACTTGTTAAGACCAATACCGCATTCGTAACCTGATGCCACTTCCTTAACGTCATCCTTAAATCTCTTAAGTGATGAAATTGAGTCTTCAGCAATAACAATACCGTCACGAACAACGCGGATTTGAGCGTTTCTTGTAACTTTACCATTCTGTACATAAGAACCAGCAATAGTACCAGCAGAAGAAAGTTTGAATACATTACGAACTTCAATACGACCAAGAAGAACTTCACGGAATTTAGGAGCAAGCATACCCTT
Source organism: Candidatus Fimenecus sp. (assembly GCA_045613585.1). Classification (GTDB taxonomy): domain Bacteria; phylum Bacillota; class Clostridia; order Oscillospirales; family Acutalibacteraceae; genus Fimenecus. The sequence continues at coordinate 4,882 of JAZLBG010000081.1, forward strand.
CATAGCGTCTTCGATTTCTTCAATACAGTCATAAATGATACGGTACATTCTCATATCAACACCGTCACGCTCTGCAATTTCAGTAGCAACAGGGTCAGGACGAACGTTGAAACCAACGATAATAGCGTTAGAAGCACTTGCAAGCATAATATCTGATTCGCTTACTGCACCAACACCGCCGTGGATAACCTTAACTGCAACTTCTTCGTTAGAGAGTTTTTCAAGATTCTGCTTAACTGCTTCAACTGAACCCTGAACGTCTGCCTTAACGATAATGTTGAGAGTCTTGATTTTACCTGCATTAATTGATGAGAACAAGTTATCAAGAGTAACTTTCTGATACTGATTGAACTGTTCTTCTTTCTTTTCTTGCTTTCTCTTTTCAACAAGTTCACGAGCAAGTCTTTCGTCAGAAACTGCATTGAATACATCACCTGACTGTGGAACTTCGTCAAGACCCATAATTTCAACAGGAACTGATGGACCAGCTTCCTTGATTGAACGGTGTTTATCGTCAACCATAACACGAACTCTACCAACTGCAGTACCTGCAACAACAATGTCACCTGAATGAAGTGTACCATTCTGAACAAGAAGTGTTGCAACCGGGCCCTTACCTTTATCAAGACGAGCTTCAATAACAATACCTTTAGCTGCTCTGTTAGGGTTAGCCTTAAGTTCTCTCATTTCAGCTGTAAGAAGAACATTTTCAAGGAGTGTGTCAATGTTCATATGTGTCTTTGCAGAAACAGGAACACAGATAACGTCACCGCCCCATTCTTCAGGAACAAGACCATGCTCTGTAAGCTGTTGCATAATCTTATCAACTGTTGTGCCTGGTTTATCCATTTTGTTAATAGCAACGATAATGTCAACTTCAGCAGCTTTAGCGTGGTTAATAGCCTCAATAGTCTGTGGCATAATACCGTCGTCAGCAGCAACAACAAGAATTGCAACGTCAGTAGCCTTAGCACCACGAGCACGCATTGATGTGAACGCAGCGTGACCAGGTGTGTCAAGGAATGTAATGTACTGACCATTAAGGTTTACTCTGTAAGCACCAATGTGCTGTGTAATACCACCTGCTTCAGTAGCAGTAACGTTTGTATTCTTGATAGCGTCAAGAAGTGATGTTTTACCATGGTCAACGTGTCCCATAACAACTACAACAGGGTCACGAGTTACAAGATTTTCTTCATCGTCTTCTGAGTCGTCAATAATTCTTTCTTCGATTGTAACAACAACTTCACGATTAACCTTTGCGCCAAGTTCAGTTGCAACAATTTCAGCTGTATCATAGTCGATAACTTCGTTAACAGTAGCCATCATACCAAGTGCGAAAAGCTTTTTGATAACTTCAGCAGCAGTCATCTTAAGACGAGAAGCAAGTTCACCAACAGTGATTTCGTCACCAACTGTGATTACAGGTGGTTTCTTTGCTCTTTCTGCTGCAATTCTCTTAAGTCTTTCTGCTTCTGTTTCTTTTTTGCCACTTCTCATACCTTGTTTGCGGTACTGTTGGCTCTTTTGTTTAAGCTTCTGCTTTTTAACCATATTGTCGCTCTGGTGTGCATTTGCAGGAGCAATATTTTCATATTTTTCGTTGTATTTTTCTGCATCAAATGTGTTTGCTCTTGTGTCAATATGACGCATTTCACCCTTTGTACGAGCCTGCATAGGTTTTGAAGGGTCTTTTTCTTTCTTTTTAGGCTGTTCTTGTTTCTGCTGTGGAGCAGGAGCATTCTGCTTCTTGTTGTCAGCAGGTTTGTTGTCTTTCTTCTCTTTTGCAGGAGCTTTTTCCTTTTTAGGTTCAGCCTTTGGCTGTGCCTTTTCTTGTGGAACAGCAGCAAAGTATTCGTCAAAACTCTTTACTGAATTTTCTTTTGTAATTAAATCGAAAATAAAATCAAGTTCTTTTTCTTCAAGAGCAGTCTGAGATTTCTTTTCACCCTCAAAATGCTTTGAAAGATTTTCTATAACAAACTTGCTTGAAATATTAAAATCTTTAGCAAGCTCATGAATTTTATATTTTTTAATCGCCATATTCATAACCTCCCGTTATAATACTGTATAACTTGTTTGCAAAGCCTTCTTCGTCAATTGAAATAACTCCTGCTTTTTTACCAATTGCAAATCCTAATTCACTCATTGTGAATGGAGCATCAACAAATCTTATGTTACGATTGTTAAAATTACACTCATCAAAAATTTCTTTTTTAAGACGAGGTGATGCATCGCTGCAAGTAATTGCAAGCTTTGATTTGCCTTGTTTGATTGAGCCGATTACAGCATCATGGCCAATTGCCATTTTGCACGCCTTTCTGCAAAGACCAAGAAGACCACTAAGATTATTATTCATCATCTTTACTAATTTCTTCCTCCATCTGCTCATAAATCTCATCAGGAATTGTCATTTCAAAAGTTCTGTCAATTCGTTTTGATTTTCTGGCTTTTTTAAGACACTCGGCACTGTTACAGATATAAGCACCTCTGCCAGAAGCCTTGCCTGTAAGGTCAAGAAGTATTTCACCATCAGGAGTCTTAACAACTCGCACAAGTTCTTTTTTAGGTTTTTGTTCACCACAACCTGTGCACTTTCGCATTGGTATTTTTTTCTGTTTCACGCTTTATGTCTCCTTTCAATAACTTAGGGTAAAAGATTAACCCTCATAGAAACCGCTTTCAGGTTTAATGTCGATTTTCCAGCCTGTAAGCTTTGCAGCAAGTTTTGCGTTTAAGCCCTTGTTGCCGATTGCAAGAGATAACTGGTGGTCAGGAACAGTAGCCTGACATTTCTTTTCATCTGCATCAATAATTTCAACGCTGAGTACATTTGCAGGAGCTAATGCAGCACCAACAAATTCTGCTGGGTCTTCACTGTATTTAACAATGTCAATTTTCTCGCCACCAAGAACTTCAACAATGTTGTTTACACGAGCGCCGCGTTGACCGATACAAGCGCCGATTGGGTCAACATTTTCATCAGAGCTGCTGACAGCCATCTTTGTTCTTGCACCTGCTTCACGAGAAACAGAGTGAATAGTAACAAGTCCGTCATAAATTTCAGGAACTTCTTGCTCGAAGAGACGCTTCACAAGACCTGCGTGTGTTCTTGAAATCATAACTCTTGGACCGCGTTCTGTGTCTTTAACTTCAACAACATAAACCTTTGTGAGTTCGCCTTCAACGAATGTTTCGTTTGGAACTTGCTCGCTCTTTGGAAGAACTGCTGTGCCCTTGCCGATTTCAAGAGTAACGTTACCGTTAATTGGGTCGATTCTGCTAACCTTTGCAGTAACAAGGTCGCGACTCTTTGACTGGAATTCTCTGATTACCTGTCCGCGTTCTGCTTCTTTGATGCCTTGACGGATAACATGCTTTGCAGTCTGAGCAGCGATTCTGCCGAATTCCATTGTGCTCTTTTCGATTTCGAGCACTTCACCAGCTTTTGCGTCTTCACGATAAGCCTTTGCGTCTTCAACGAGAATGTCTGTGTCATAATCGTCGATTTCGTCAACAATGTTGAGAGTAACAACTACTTTAATTGTTTGCTTTTCAGCGTCGATTAAACAAGAAACAACATCTTTTCCGCCGTAATCTCTTCTGAGAGCAACAACGATAGCGTTTGCGATTCTTTCATAAAGATAATCAACATCAATACCTTTTTCGTTAGCCATTAATTCAACAGCTTCAAAAAATTCTTTAAATTCATTCTTTTTTGCTTTTGCTTTTGCCATTTTTCCAAAAACCTCCTAGTTTATCTTAGTCAATATCGCCGATACCTTCAAAATCGTCGGCTTTAATCCAAGATGCTTCTTTATATTTAATATTAAGCTCTGTTTCTTCATCCAGAGCAATGGTTACGCCTTCTTTATCAAAAGCTGTGAGAATACCTTTATATTCTCTCTTGCCTTCAAACGCTTTGATAAGTCTTACCATGATTTTTTCGCCCATATATGTTTCAAAATGGAAATCACGGTTAAGCTCACGCTCAATGCCGGGGGATTGAACCTGCAAGTTGTATGCTTGTTCAATAGGGTCTGCATCGTCAAGTGGCTTGTCGATTGCGTGGTGCATATCAACACAGTCGTCGATTGTTACACCATCTTCTTTGTCGATAGTAATGCGAAGATACCAGCGAGCGCCTTCTTTAACGAATTTAACATCCCAAAGAATGAGGCCTAATTCGTCTGCGATAGGTTTTGCAATATCCCACACTACTGCAGCGGTGTTTTTCTTCATAAAAACCTCCAAAATATTAAATTGTCATTTGGTAAATGTCCGTATAAATTCAAGAGAGCGGGTCGCCCCACTCTCTGTCAATACCAATATTCTTACCATAGAAAATA